>DBDD01000213.1 GCA_002293365.1 Christensenella sp. UBA941
CCAGACTAACCTATTGGCGCTCAACGCAGCCGTCGAGGCGGCAAGGGCGGGCTCGCACGGCAAGGGCTTCGCCGTCGTGGCCGAGGAGGTACGCAATCTTGCCCAAAAGAGCGCCGAGGCGGCGAAGGATACCGAGAATCTGATCGCAAATTCGATGGAAAAGGCGGACAAAGGCGTTCAGATCGCCAACGAAACCGCGCAAAGCCTTTCGGAAATCGTATCCGGGATAAACGAATCAAGCATGCTTGTCGGAGAAATCGCCGCCGCGTCGGAGGCGCAGTCCGCAGGCTTAACCAGAATAAATTCGGGCATAGACCAAGTCGCGCAGGTCGTACAGCAAAACAGCGCGACCGCACAGGAGTCCGCCGCGGCCTCGCAGGAGATGTCGGGGCAGTCCGCCATGCTTCAAGAGCTAATATCGCAGTTCAAGCTCGACGACGACGACGTAGCCGCGCGAATCGTAGCGCACTCTCCAAGGCGATTGCTGTCGGAGGCTTGATATAAGCCAAAAGCGCGATGCACGAAATAGCCAAGCATTTTAGCGCAAAAAGCAGTTTCTTCGATGAGGCTGCTTTTTTATTGGGCGAAAAGCGGCGCCGGCATGATATAATATATAATAGTCCGCTTTCAAAATGGATGATTTCGGCGCGACGCTTGATACAAGCACTAGAGGTGAAAGCAGAATGAACAGGTTGCTCCGTAACCCGCGCGTGTGCTCGATCGCGGCTTTTTCATTCTTATCGGGTTATCAATTGTCCTTCCTGTTTGAGGGCGCAGTGCTCTATAAGACGCTGAGCGCATATGGCTTAGCGCCGCAGCCATACATTTTTGCCGGAATTATCGCTATTTTTTTTGGGCTTTTCGCCGGCGGCTATTTAGTCAAGTCTTTTAGTGCCGCAAAGCTCGCCATGTTAGCCGGGGCGGCCGTCTGCCTCGCTGCCACCGCGCCCTTCTTCTTTGCGCCGTCGCCGCTTTGGCTGGCGGGATTGATCGTCGCGGGCTTGGCGGTAGGCTGTATGATTGCGTCGTGGGGATTTTTTCTTAAAGCGTTCTCTCCGAAGGGCAAGCGGCTAAAAACATGCGCCGACGTCTTGATTTACTCATTGCTGTTGGTGATTGCCGTAAGCGTAGCTACGGCGAACGCTTCGCATATGGTAGGACTTGCGCTGTCCCTACTCTGCCTCGTTATCTGCGCCGCGCTCACTTTATCGCTAAGCGCCCCAAGCGAGCCGGAAACGGCGGCGGGCCGAAAGCCTAGCGACAAGCCTGCCCGCGACATAAAAAGGCCGATGATCGTACTATTCTTGTTCGTCGCTATTATCACCATCGATTCAGGACTCATGTATCAGGTCATCAACCCCGCGTTCGAGCATTTAAGCGAGCTTACCAGCTGGTATTTTAACGTGCCGTACGTCGTGGCCGTCGTCTTCATGCGGAATTTACCGGCAAGGATAAGCCGCTCAAGAATCCTATACGCCGCAATGGGCATGATTATGGCCGCGTTCATCTGCTTTATGCTCTTGAGGCGCGGCGCTGCGGATTATATCGCCGTAAACACGCTTATGGTCGGCGCTTGCGGTATATTCGATCTCTTCTGGTGGAGCATCTTGGGCGAAGCGCTCGATTATTCCGACAATCCGGCCAAAACGTTCGGCTTCGGCCTCTCGGCCAATGTGCTTGGCGTATTTTTAGGCGGCGTGCTGGGGGCAAGCATTACCTCCATACAGCTCTCCGGGGCGGAGGTCGCGGTAATCGCGCTAAGCGTCGTCTGCGTCACCCTCGTTATCTTGCCGCCGCTGAACAGGCAGCTTGTGCTGCTTTTGAAAAATCACACTTACCTTTCCGCATACGCCGATATGAGTGAAAAGCAGCAATCCGACGTTATTATCCGCGCGAATCCAATATACCCGCTAACCGAGCGCGAGCGGGAGGTCTTGCAGTTTATTCTGGGTGGAAAAACCAATAAAGATATCGCCGCCGCCATGAGTATCAGCGAGGGTACGGTAAAGTTCCATTTGGGGAATATCTATTCAAAGTATGGTGTAGCTAGCCGTGTAGAGCTGATTAGCGGCCTTTTGCGGCACAATATAACCAGCTCGTAATATTTCAAGTTCTGGCCGTATTCGGGCGTATTCAGGCTACCTAGACTAAAGTCCAGGTGTTTTTTTCAAAAACCAGACTTTAGTCCAGCGACTTTTCCCGTTCTTTTGTTTATGATAGCGTCAAGCTCAGATACGAACCCCTAAGTTTTTTATACAAAAGCATACATCGTCTAGGCTTCGTAACAGAAGGGGGACACGAGTTGAACCTAGTGGTAAAAGCCATGAAAAAAAACCGTAACATCTACGCGGCGCTTTCCTTGGCCGGCGTTCTTCTCGCGGCGCTTTTCTTCTTCTTCCGCCAAGATACGGCGGCGATTGTCTGCGCGGTCTTGGCCGCCGCGGCGCTTGTGCTTCTTTTACGGCAAGTCCGCCTGATTTATTGGGCGGCGCTGATTTGCGACAGCAAGCTTTTGGCGGTGCCGGCGTCCATAGTGACAAGCAAGGACGGCGAACAGCAACGGTTGGAAACCGTGGTCGCCACATTTGGCCTGTTGCTTGAAAACAAGGTGTATACATGGGGCTGCGACGGGGTAAACGGCGTCCGCTTGCGCAAGGTGGAAGTCGACGGGACTCGCATCTATATCAGCTTTGGCGCCGAAGACGAGCTTCTTAGCGTCGAACTGCTCCACGGCATGGCCGACTTCGCAAGCGTCGCGGAATTCGCAGAAAAAATCCGCTATGAAACCGGAGTGCAGGCAAAAATCATCGATTGGCAATAGAAAGAAAGGGGATTCATCATGTTCTGTGAAAAATGCGGAAGCCAAATAAGCGACAACTCGACGTTTTGCGGAAACTGCGGCGCGTCCATGAATAACGCCGCCGCGCCTAGCTACGCCCCGCATCCCCGGCCGGCTGCCCCGAGCTATACTCCGCCGCCGCCGAATTACATCCCGGCTACGCCAAACAACCATCCGGTCTATAGCCACGCAGCGCCAAACAGCCGTCCCGGCTACGCGGCCTCTGGCTATCCGGGCGCCGGGCAGGAGATGTCCGTGGGGCAGTGGATGATAACCCTTCTTATCATGGCCATTCCCATCGCGGGGCTCGTTATGATGTTCGTATGGGCGTTTGGCAGCGGCGCGCCCGTATCCAAGCGCAATTTCAGCCGCGCGTCGCTGATTTTCGCCGCCATAGGCGTTGGGCTTTATCTGATACTGATGATTGCCGGCGTATCGATGATGGGCGCGATGATGGATTCGATGTTCTATTAATCATTTGCGGCGCGCAATGGAGTATTATATAATAAGAATTGAATTCACTGTCCCATTCTGCGCCGGAGCGGCCAGCGCTCGTAGGGAGGAATAAAAAATGCTTAACAACGCGCCTCAAAAAAGCATGGGCAATATGATCCTGCTGATTGCGCTCATCGTGGCGAACGTCGCCATGCTGGCGGTCGGCATCATAACGATACCGCCGAACTTCAGCGAAGCCGGCGAAGAAAATGCAATCGTCGAGGCGGAGGCAACAGGCAGGCCGCGCAGGACGCCGAGACCAGGCCGCGACGCGGCGAC
>DBDD01000031.1:0-257 GCA_002293365.1 Christensenella sp. UBA941
TCCTTGAGCTTTTCCATGTCCTCAAGCGGCTTTTCTTCGCCGGAGCTTTCGGCGGTGCGGTCGTCTTTCTCGCTTTCCTCTTCGGCCTCCGCCCGCGTTTCCGGTAATTGCTGAAACTCGTCGCTCGCTATGAATTTCGCGCTGTCGTTGACGATATAGTTCATACGCGTCGCGATTTTCTCCATGGCTTGGAGCTTTGCTTCTTTTGGCATGCTGGAGCTCATGACGGCCTTTGCCTCGTTCATGAACTTGTTCAT
>DBDD01000031.1:383-568 GCA_002293365.1 Christensenella sp. UBA941
GCCGTGATACTCGACATCGCGGCTTGCTTTTTCTGATCCGCGACATCGGTTTTAAACCGGTCGATCAAGGACTGGACTTTTTGCCCATCTTCGTCCGTGCCTTTAAAGCTATTTTTAGCTATGCCGCTTTGATTGATCTCGGATTTTCGATTTTGCCACTTTTGCGTAAGCTCCATCGTCTTGAC
>DBDD01000031.1:633-7964 GCA_002293365.1 Christensenella sp. UBA941
GGGAACGGCAATTGCCGTTCCCCTCTTAAAAATAATTATTCTACGCCTCGCCGCCCGCGAGCATCGACGCCCTCGCGTGCACCGTCAGCGCGTCCACCATCTCGTCGAGGTCGCCGTCGAGGAAGGCTTCGAGCTTATATAGCGTCAGGCCGATGCGATGGTCGCTCACGCGGCCTTGGGGGAAATTATACGTCCTTATACGCTCGGAGCGATCGCCGGAGCCGACCTGCGCCTTGCGGTTTTCTGAATAGGCGGCCTCCTGTTCGGTTTGAATGCGTTCTAGCAGGCGGCTTTTCAGTACGCGCATCGCCTTCTCTTTGTTTTTTAGCTGGCTTTTTTCGTCCTGACAGATGACAACGAGTCCCGTCGGGATGTGCGTTATGCGTACGGCGGAGTCCGTCGTGTTGACGCTCTGGCCGCCGTGGCCGCCGGAACGGTATACGTCTACGCGCAGGTCGTTTTGGTTTATCTGTACCTCTACGTCCTCGGCCTCGGGCAACACGGCGACCGTCGCCGCCGACGTATGTATACGCCCTTGCGATTCCGTTTCTGGGACGCGCTGAACCCTATGCACGCCCGATTCGAATTTCAACCGCGAATAGGCCTTTTTGCCGCTTATGGAGAGGATAACCTCCTTTACGCCGCCGATATTTGTGGAGTTGTCGGAGAGGAATTCGGCCTTAAAGCCGTGTCGCTCCGCGTAGCGCGTGTACATGCGCAGGAGGTCGGCCCCAAAGAGCGCGGCTTCCTCGCCGCCCGTACCCGCGCGAATCTCAAGGATGACGTTCTTATCGTCGTTCGGATCGCCCGGAATGAGCAGTATTTTCAGCTCTTCCTCCAGGGCCGCAAGCCTTTCAACAAGCTCCTGTTTTTCCTCCTCCGCCATAGCGCGGATATCCCCGTCGGAATCCGAGAGCATCGGCGAAAGCGCGTCGAGCTGTTCCTTTGCCGAAATATGCCTGCTATACGCTTCCACGATCTCTTCGAGCGAGGCTTGTTCTTTCGACAGCGCCCGATACTTTTCTTGATCCGCAATTACGTTCGGATCGGACAGCAGTGAGCACAGCTCGTCGTAGCGCGCTTGGATGGATTTTAGCTTTTCAAACATTCGTCAATTACTCCAATAATGCTTCCATATATTTCCGGATTCACAAAATATCAACACTTTAATGCCCAATTTACTTCCACAATCCTCTCAATCCCGTATAAATCCCTGTGCGCTCTCGCCTTAAATCCCTTCGCCTTGAAAAGCGCGCGAACGGCATCCGACTGGTCGTAGCCGACTTCAAACAGCGCGACGCCGTTTGCCGTTAGGTGCCCGCCAAGGCCGCTTGCCAGCTCGCGATAAGCGTCAAGGCCGTCTTCGCCGCCGTCAAGGGCCAGCTTTGGCTCAAAGGCCAGTTCGCGCTGCAAAGCGGCAAGCTCTGCGGACGGAATATACGGCGGATTGGAGACGATTAGATCAAACGCGCGCCCCGCGACGGGCGCGAACCATTCTCCCTGTTGAAACTCTACACGTACGCCGTTCAGTTCCGCGTTTTCTCGCGCAACGTTCAGAGCCTCCGGGCTTATATCCGTCGCCGTTATTGACTTAAAGCCGCCGAATTTCGCCATTGCTACGGCGATACAGCCGGAGCCGGCGCCGATTTCCAGCGCGGAAGCGAGGCCGCGCTCCCTTTGAAGCTCCAAAGCGATTTGAACGAGCGTCTCCGTCTCGGGGCGGGGGATCAGCGCGCCCTCGCGCACTTTAAACGTCAAGCCGTAGAAATCCCATTCGCCCAGGATATATTGAAGCGGGCGGCCGTTTTTGCGCTGCTCTATATAGCCCTCAAGCGTTTTGTGCGCGCCTTCCGGCGTCGGGCCGCCTAAAACCGGCTCCGCGCCGACGGCCTTGAGCATCCAGCGGGCTTCGGCTTCGGGTTCGCCGGAAACGCCCCGTAGGGCGTCAATTAACCAGACTCTAGCTTCGCGGGTCGTCATGCTTATAGTTCACAACTCACAATGCATAATTTTCAGCTATCAACTGTCCACTGACAACTGTCCACTATCAACTTCGCCCTTTACCGCCAAATCGAACGCCGCCAGCGCGACCTCGATCATGCCGTCCTCCGGTTCGCGCGTCGTGAGCTTTTGGAGCATCAGCCCCGGAAAGCGCACGATGCGGCAGAGCAGATTGTCGCTCTTGGCGGCGAGCTTGAGGACTTCATACGCCAACCCCGCGACGATGGGGATGCAGCCTATGCGGATCAAAAGCCGCAGGAACGGATTCATATTCCAGCCAAAAAACGAGAAGAAGACGATCGACACCATCATAACCAGAAACAGATAATTTGTGCCGCAGCGCGGGTGCAAGCGCGTCTTTACGCGCGCGTTCGCGACAGTTAGCTCCTCTTCGGCCTCGTAGCAGGCGATGACCTTATGCTCCGCGCCGTGATACATGAACACGCGGCGTATATCCTTCATGCCTGATATCGCCGTAATATACCCGAAGAATATCAAAAGCCGCGTTACGCCCTCTATCAGGTTCATCAACAAAGAACTGTTTACAAACGGGCGCAGAAAATTCGCTAAAACGTTCGGCAATATGAAGAAGATACCCACGGCCATACAGACCGCGACCACTACGGCGAAGCCCATCATGACCTTCATCGCGTCCTTGCCCGTTTTCTTTGCGATGAATTCCTCGAATTTCGAAGGCGTTTCTTCTTCCTCTAGGCCCAGGACGTCCGCGGAGTACGTCAGCGTTTTCATACCAATTGAAAGAGATTCCACAAACGAGACTACGCCGCGTACGATTGGAAACCCGAAGAATTTGTTGCGTTTGGACGCCGATACGAACGGATCGAATTTCTTCACTATCTCGTCGCCCTTGCGCACGGCGACGGCAATACCCTCCGGAGCGCGCATCATAACGCCCTCAAGCACAGCCTGTCCGCCGATACTGGTTCGTTTCATTGAATTACTCCCTTCGGGCTCTGCAACGAACCCCGCCAAAAGGTTGTATAGTTTTAGTAAATATACGCGAATAAGGCTGCCGCAATCGTCGACAGCCTCGTCGTTTGTACGTATGTTACATCCCGTAACGCTTCTTGAACCTGTCTACCCGGCCGCCGGTATCGACCAGCTTCTGCTTTCCGGTATAGAACGGATGGCACTTGCTGCAAATTTCGACGCGCAGCTCCTTTTTCACCGAACCGGAAGAAAACGTCTCGCCGCATGCGCAGCGTACCGTGCAGTCGCCGTAGCTGGGATGAATTTTCTCTTTCATAAGGCACTCACCTCCTGCCTTTTACGTGCAAATCGCATTATACAATAGGCCAAGGCGTTTTGCAAGCGGAAAATGTGGGGATGAGCGCTTTGTGCGCTTTGGGAGGCGCGCTTGCCCCTACATTTGATTGTAAATCCCCCGCCAAACTGTTATGATTGAAGCGGTAGTTGACTCTATTTTCTCAATTATCAATCATCAATTTAAGTGAGGTTTCATGTTTCACGTAGCCGACGCGCACACCGACTTCCTTTACAAAATGGTCAACGACGGCGCGGATATCGCAAAGCCGATAGAAGGGCAGCAGCTTTTTCTATCCCAAAAAAGCCCCGTCGCCCTACAGGTTTTCGCGGCATGGATGGACAGGCGCAAAGCCCAGCAATATTCCTTTCAGACGCTGGAGATGATCGACGCTTTTGAGCGCATGCTCCAAGCGGATCCGCGCTTGAAGCGCTTCGAAAAGGATTCCGAATTCCCGCCGAAAGACGGAACGATTTACGCAATGCTATCCGTCGAGGGCGGCGAAGCGATTACGGACGCGTTCATGATACGCACGCTCTGCCGCCTAGGCGTTAAATCCGTCGCGTTGACGTGGAACCATAAAAACCGCTTGGGCTATCCCGCCATGGGCCGCTCGGACAAGGGGCTTACGGCGTTGGGCAAGGAGATCGTCGCCGAAATGGGGCGCCTGGGAATGGCCGTGGACGTGTCGCACCTGAACGACGAGGGTATAGACGACGTTTTAAAGCTATCGCGCAAGGGCCGCGCGCCTATGGCGTCGCACTCCAACGCGCGCTCCGTCCGCAACCACCCCCGTAACCTCTCCGACAGGCATATCCGAGCTATTGCGGGCATGGGCGGCTTTATCGGCGTAAACTTCTACAGGCCGTTTCTGGGTTCCGGCGCACCGGATGTCGATACTGTAGTAGAACATATCGAACATATCGGCAATACCGGCTCGTGGAAATGCGTGGGGCTCGGCTCCGATTTCGACGGCATGGAGCTGCCTGCCGAAGGGCTCGAAACGTGCGAGCGCTTTGGCGCGCTTATAGACGCGCTTAGGGAGCGCGGGCATTCCGAAGCGGTCGTTTCGGATATCGCGGGCGGGAATTATGTGCGGTATATCAGGCAGTTTTTGTAGGGTACAATTTGTACCCCTGTTGACAATATTTATCGACGAAAAACTGACGCAGGAGGTATTTTCATGCAGCTCCATCCTTCCGTCGAAGCACTTCTTCCCGAGGCGCGGGAGATGCGGCGCGCGTTGCACCGCATGCCCGAAACAGGCTTTCAGGAGCGTAAGACGCAGGCGTTCATTTTAAACTATCTGCAAAAGCTCGGGCCGGATTCGATCGAAAAGCTTGCGGATACGGGCATAAAGGCTGTGTTTTACGCCGAGCGTCCGTCGGGAACCGTCGCTTTTCGCGCGGATATGGACGCGCTGAACGTAAAGGAGGCGACGGGGCTGGAATTCGCCTCGTATTCCGGCCGCATGCACGCATGCGGGCACGACGGGCATATGACGGTGCTGCTGCTTTTGGCGAAGCTGATTTCCAAGGCGCGCAAGAGCCTCTTCCAGAACGTCGTGCTGCTCTTTCAGCCCGGCGAGGAAGGTTTTGCGGGCGCGAAGCGGATGATCGAAAACGGCGCATTGAACGACCCGCCCGTAGAGCGCATATACGGCTTGCACATTTGGCCTCAAGTACCCGAAGGCAAAATCGCCGTGCGCTGGGGCCCGATGATGGCTAAAACCTGCGAGTTCGATATTATTGTAGGCGGAGTAAGCGCGCACGGGGCGAGCCCGCAGCTCGGCGTGGACGCCGTCGTATCCTCCGCCGCATTCATATCGCTCTTGCAAACAGCAATTACGCGAAACCTCGACCCGCATCAGGACGCGATTTTGACGATCGGCAAGCTGACGGGCGGCACGGCCAGGAATATCATCGCGGACAGGGTTGAGATGAACGCCACGCTGCGCGTATTCTCCCAGGATGTGTTTGAGCAGCTCATGAGCCGGCTGCGCGCGATGGCGGACGGCGTAGCCTTGGCGACGGGCACGGAAATCGAGATACACGAGCTGATGCATTATCCGTTGGTCGACAATCCCCGGTATATGGTCGAAGACTTTTATCAATATGTCGACGCTGAAGACAGGCTGATCGCCGAGCCCGTTATGGCCGCCGAGGATTTTTCCTTCTACCAGGAGGAGGTGCCGGGCTTGTTCTTTTTCCTCGGCGCGGGCACGCCCGAATACTCGCAGCCTCTGCATAACAGCCGCTTCAACTTCGACGAAAAGATCCTGTTGGATGGGCTGGAGGTTTATCGGAGGATTTTGTGTCTGTAGTGGCGGGGCGTGTTGCCGCACGCATTAAATGGTATATCATTCTTCTTATATTATTTGTCGATTGCTAATATCGCCGTATTGCCTATGCGCCTTCCGCAAAAGCTAACTACAACAAATCTAAGGAGGGCATAGCGGATGAAAAAGTCGAATACGGCAAAGCTGGCGCGCAAGCCAAAGGTTCCCAGCGCGCGCGAAATGATGAGCGAGGATATCGCGTACGAACTTGGCCTTATGGAACAGTCTGGCAGCGGCATGCTAGATTATCGAACTCGAACGAAATTCGGAGACGGGAAGGAAGACGAGTGACCCCATATACCTCTTTGGCGGGCGCTTACGACGCGCTCATGGCGGACGTGGACTACGAAGCGTGGGCGCGGTATGCGCTCTCGCTTCTTGCGCTTAACGGCATTAAGAAAGGCGCGCGGATACTGGACGCCGCCTGCGGCACGGGCAAGCTCACGCTGCCTCTTGCGAAGGCGGGCTACGCGCTTACGGGCGCGGACGTGTCTGCGGACATGTTGCGCTTTGCGAGTGAGAAGGCTCGAAAAGCCGGGCTGAACATACCGTTCATACGCCAGCGCTTGGAGGAGCTTTCCGTACACCGCCCACAGGACGCGATAGTGAGCGCCTGCGACGGCGTAAACTATCTCGCGTCGGAAGACGAAGTAAGAGCGTTTTTCACGGCGGCGCGAAACGCTCTCGCGCCTAACGGCGTCCTATTATTCGATATAAGCTCGCGCTATAAGCTCAAGCATGTGCTCAATGGCCGCCAGTTCGGCGACGATTTGGAGGACGTGGCGTGCCTTTGGCAAAACGTCTATGACGAGCGCTCCCATCTGCTCGAAATCGACCTCACGCTCTTCATAAGGCAAGGCAAAGCGTTCGAGCGCTTCCGCGAACGGCACATACAGCGCGCGCACACGGCGAGCGAGCTCACGCGCTGGATGCGCGTGTGCGGGCTAGAGCCGCTAGGGGTATACGGGTTTTTGACGGCGGAAAAGCCCGGAAGAAAGGCCGAAAGGATACAGTTTGTGGCGAGAAGGCGCACCTAATAAGATAACGCCCGCGAAAATCGCATACGCTACTTCACCCTCACCACCTCAAAATCCAGCTTCCCATTATCATAAACCAACTTTCCATAGCACGGCCCCTGAACTTGCGAGCGCGGCTGCGTAAGGCTGCCGGGATTCGCGGCGATGACGCTTCCATCGTTGTAGATATCGGCGACGTGCGTATGCCCGTACAGCGCGAAACACGCGCCCAAGCTCTTCGCCTGCTCAATCAGGCGCTTTGGGTCGTACCTGACGCCATAGTAATGCCCGTGCGTAATAAGCGCGCGCGTCTCGCCGATTTCGAGCAAAAGCTCGCTCTCGTAGTCGCTCGAGGCGTCGCAATTGCCGCGCACAAGATATTTGGGCAAGCCGATACCCGCCGCGTCGCGCGCGTGGTCGCCCAGGTGTATAACTGCGGAGGCCCCCAAACGCTCTATGCAGCCCGGCAGGAACGCATTTCGCCCGTGCGTATCGCTGAAAACGGCAAGGACGAATGGCTCGGAGGATATCTCTTGGCGTACACTATCCGTCATCCGCCCAGTTTCCCCGCCAAAGCGCGCAGCGCCCGGCCCCTGTGGCTCAAGGCGTTCTTTTCTTCCATGGACAGCTCCGCGAACGTTTTTTGGTATTTTTCGACAAAGAACAGGGGATCGTACCCGAAGCCGCCTTC
>DBDD01000123.1:0-1619 GCA_002293365.1 Christensenella sp. UBA941
CTTAATTTATATTGTAGGAGGAACTGACTATGGACGGTAAAAACCGGGACGCCTACTTCAGAAGGGAATTTTACGGCGGTAGAAGGAGCCTGGCGCGCGCGCTGGACGTCGTAGTTTTGCGCATAACGGTATTCGCGGCGGCGTATGTGATATTGGCATTCTACGTGCATCCCGCGGCGCTTGCGCTGCTACTATCCGCGATAATCACGGCGATGTTTTCAGTCGTGACTTTTATGCTAAACAGGGCGCGTTACGAGAAGTTCGTTCAAAAGAGAATGGACGTATTATTGGGAGATTATATGATCGAGCGGCTCTTGATGATGCCAAAGGAACAGCTTCGCGCCGTCGTAGAAGCGTATACGCTAAAGCTGCCAAACGTACGCGATCTTTGGGAACAGGACGGATATCTCCTAGCTCGCCGCTCGGACGGGAGCTTTCTGCTGGTTGGCATGCTGCAAAGCGCAAAGGAAGCGATTTGTGCGGACGAACTGCTCGTATTCTATCGTGCGGCGCTCGAATGCTCCGCAAATGGTATGCTGCTATACTCTACAACCGCGTTTGCCCAGGACGCTGAAGCGCTGGCGAAACGTCTCGCGATGCCCGTATCGCTTTTTCCGCCCAAGCGCTTGATTGAGCTTGCAAAGGAAGCGAAGCTTTTGCCCTCTGACGCCGAAATCGAAGAGGCGCTCGATGTTATTATTGCGCAGAAACGCGAACAGAGCGCTTCCTTGAAGGAAGCGGCTTTCATGGGCAAAGGGCGGCGGTACGTGATGTGTGCGCTGGTGCTTGCTTTTGCGAGCGTATTGACAGGCTACTATATTTATTATCCGATATTCGCGGCGGTTTGCGCTTCGATGGGACTAATAACTTGGTGGTTGAACCGCGCGAAAGCTTCGAATGGGAGCGTGGAACAGCAAGGAGCGCAGGTGGCGCGGTAAAGCCGTAAAAAGGTATTTCATAAATATTCACGGGCGGGCTTCCATGCCCGCCCGTGAAAAATCGCATTTGAACCTTGGCAAGCGGTTACGCCGCCGGCTTTAGAAGCAGCGGCCCCGCCGCACGATACACAACAATCGAAACGATAGAGTTCGTTCCGGCATAGATAAGATTAAACGGCAATATGATGGGCAAGAGCATCGCCATAACGGCTTCCTGCGGTACGCCCATGAAGGTAGGCGTAAGCAGGATGTTCCATATGAGCATCGTAACGCACCGGGTTAGCGTCCCTGCGAGTACGGCAAGGATCGAGCCTTTAAAAGTTTTATTTCGCTTATATACTAATCCGGCGAGCAAAACATACCCGCCAGAAGCTACGAGATGCATCAGGATGCCTATTATACCGCTGGCGGCACTGACGGTTATGCCTTGGATTACGCATACAACCGCCGTTAATAGCAACCCGGCGACCGGACCGTAAAGGAAAGCGCCAAGAGTCAGCATGATATCCGCCGGGTCGTACTCCAAGAATGACGCGGCGGGAAAGATAGGGAAGTGTACTGCATACACCAGTATGATTGAGAGCGCGGCTAACATAGCCATTTGAGTAAGCATCCGGACGCTGAACCTAGAGTTGGACATGAAAAATTCCTCCTTAAATTTTGAGTTTGTCAGAGGAATGA
>DBDD01000123.1:1712-3985 GCA_002293365.1 Christensenella sp. UBA941
CCCCGCCCTGAAACAAACTCTTTAATTATTTTGAATATAAACCCGAAACGTGGGTTTGTCAAGCGCATTTATTTGGCGGACAACGCAAACCAAGCGTCATGGCGGGCGAACGCAGTTCGCCCCTACAGGTAATCGCCTGTATAATATACCTTAATTACTATAGTACCCATAATGCCCCGTTAAAATGAATTCGCTCAAGCTAATCTGCGTGCGAAGCGCGTCGATCGTCCGGGCGGCTTGCGCTTCGTCCATTGAAAACGGATGGACGCTTGGCCGGCCGCCACTTAGCATAAAGGCGTCGCCTGTAAAGAAATACTGTCCTTTAATACCTTCTACAAGATAGGCCATATGCCCTATCGTATGCCCCGGAGAGCCCCAGCATTGCACTTCAAGGCCTCCGAGCATGAGCACCTTTCCGTCTCTTTGAAGCACGAGCCTCTCAAGCCCGATAGGCAAATCGTTGCCGCCGGAGGCGTTTCGGTTCACTGTCCCGTTTACAAGGCCCAATTCGTCTTCGCTCATAAAGATTTCGGCGTTCGGGAACAGCGAAAGCCCCGCAACGTGGTCGTAGTCGGAGTGCGTTAGCAATATCCATTTCACGTCGTCCACGGAAATGCCGCTTGCCGCCATGTCCGCTTCGAGCGCGTTCGCGTCCGATCCTGCGTCTACCATGATTACGCCCTCGCCGGTGTCTACGAAATATACGGCGTTACTGCCGTTTTGAATCGCATATACATTCGTGCCGGGGATGGCCCCCGTTGCGGCGGGGCTCATAGCCAGCATCGGATAGAAGATGATCAATGCGACGATCATAAGTACGACAATAACCGCGGCAACGATCAATATGATTCGTTTTTTGCTCTTTTTCATTTTGGGCCTCCGTATTGTATTTGGTTATACGACGTGTAAATCGTTATCCTGTAGGGGCGATTCGCAATCGCCCGCCGCATAAACGAGTCCCGCCGCATTCAGCGGGCGATTAAGAATCGCCCCTACAATTTTAGGGTCACGGACGCCATATATGGCGTCCCTACAGGATTTACGCCTCCATAAACCCCAGCAACACCCTATTTTGCAATTCCATCCCGCGCGGCGTCAGCGCCGAATAACCTTCGTGAAGTTCCATCAGCCCTTCGCGCTGCAATACTTCGGACTGCGCGGCATAACGTGCTTCGAAGCGAACACCAAAGCGCTCCTCGAACGCGCGCAAATCGATCCCCCTGACCATACGCAGCCCGAGCATAACCGTTTCGAACATCTCTTCTTCGCGCGGGATAGGCGTCTCGCTTGGAGCCGCGCCCGCGATATACTCCGCTAAATCCGGCGTATTCTCCGTACGCGTCCAGGAGCCGTCCAAAGCGCGGTACGCGCCGTGCGCCGCCGCGCCGAGGCCGAGATACGCGCCGTTGTTCCAATAATTCAGGTTGTGGTGCGATTCCATTCCCGGCTTGGCGAAAGACGAGACTTCGTACCGCTTATAGCCAGCCGCTTCGAGCATTTCTACCGCGCGCGTTTCCAGCGCGTACGCCTCGTCCTCGCTTGGCAAGGTCAGCTCGCCGTTAGCGACGGCGTTTGCCAGCGGCGTTCCATCCTCCAAAATCAGCGGGTAGGCGCTGATATTTCCGGGATCGAAGGCGAAGACGCCGTCCAAGGTCGTTTCAACGTCGTTCAAGCTCTGCACAGGCAGAGAGAGCATCGCGTCCGCGCTCCAGCTTACGCCGGATTCGCGCAAAAGCCGCATGGCTTCGCGTGCGTCGCCCGCCGAGTGCGCGCGCCCTAGCGTTTGCAAAAGCGTGTCCGAGAGACTCTGTACGCCCAAGCTCACGCGGTTTACGCCCGCCCGAAGGTATTCTTCGAGCTTTACGGGCGTAAGTGAATTCGGATTCGCTTCGATTGTAATCTCGGCGTCCTGCGCGATGGCGTAGCAAGCCCGCGCCGCCTTTAGCAGCCTTGCGACCGCCCCTTCGGGCAAAAGCGAGGGCGTTCCCCCGCCGATATACACGGTGTCGAACGCCCCGATGTCTTTCCTTGTGTGCATTTCGCGCATAAGCGCTTCGATATAGGCTTCCATTTCGCCTTCGCGCCTCGCGAACGAGGTAAAATCGCAGTACGCGCACTTTTTGGCGCAAAATGGGATGTGCATGTATAGGCCAGCGCTTTTTGAAAAAGATTGAGTTCTCAATTAATCTTTAGCACACTCATAAACGCCTCAGACGGCAGTTCTACCGAGCCGACCTGACGCATGCGCTTTTTGCCTTCCTTTTGCTTTTCCA
>DBDD01000123.1:4079-4300 GCA_002293365.1 Christensenella sp. UBA941
ACGTCCTTTAGCTTTTCCGCGACTGCGCGGCCCTTTTGGTAGGAGTGGCCTTCGTGCACGATGACCGATAGCGCGTCGCATATCTCGCCGTTTAGCAGGAAATCGAGCTTAACGAGCTGGGCCTTTTCATAGCCCTTCAGCTCGTAGTCGAAAGAAGCATAGCCGCGCGTGCGGGATTTCAACTGGTCGAAAAAGTCATAGACTATCTCGTTCAGCGGCAG
>DBDD01000123.1:4319-5335 GCA_002293365.1 Christensenella sp. UBA941
ACGCCGCGCCGCTCCTGGCAAAGCTCCATGATCGCGCCGACGTACTCCGTCGGCGTCAAGAGCGTCGCCTTGACTACCGGCTCCTCCATATAGTCGACCTCGGCCATATTGGGCAGGTTCGTTGGGTTGTCGATTGTGAGCATGTCGCCATTGGTCTTGTATACGTTATAGATGACGCTCGGCGCGGTCGTAACCAAATCCAGGTTGAACTCGCGCTCAAGCCGCTCCTGTACGATTTCCATATGCAAGAGCCCCAAGAACCCGCAGCGGAACCCGAAACCTAATGCCAACGACGTTTCGGGCTCGGATGTGATGGAAGCGTCGTTCAGGCGCAATTTATCCAGCGAATCGCGCAGGTTTTCATAATCCGCACCGTCGGCGGGATATATGCCGCAGAATACCATCGGCAGCGCCTGTTTATATCCCGGAAGCGGCTCCTTTGCCGGGTTGTATGCGCCCGTAATCGTATCGCCGACTTTCGTGCTGGCGACGGACTTTATCGAGGCGGAAACGTACCCCACCTCCCCCGCTTTCAGCGCTTCGCAAGGCATCAAAAACGGAGTGAAATATCCGACCTCTGTGACAGTAAAGCGCTGCCCCGTCGCCATAAACTGGATTTCGTCGCCGGCCTGTACGCCGCCCTCCATCACTCGCACATATGAGAGCGCGCCCTTGAAGTTATCGTATACCGAATCGAATATCAGCGCGCGCAACGGCGCTCCCGCGTCGCCTTTTGGCGGCGGAATCTTATCGACAATTTCCGCGAGCACGGCCTCGACGTTCAGCCCGCTTTTCGCCGATATGCGCGGCGCACCCTTCGCTTCGAGGCCTATAACGTCCTCGATCTCCTGGCATACGATGTCCTCGTGCGCGCTGGGCAGGTCGATTTTATTGATGACCGGCAATATTTCGAGATTATGGTCTAGCGCCAGATATACGTTCGCGAGCGTTTGCGCCTCTATGCCCTGCGACGCGTCCACGACGAGCAGCGCGCCCTCGCACGCCGCCAGCGCGCG
>DBDD01000184.1:0-3648 GCA_002293365.1 Christensenella sp. UBA941
TGTTCGACAAAATCTCAGGTTATCTAAAGACTAACAACCCGTACAGGTAGCCGCGGAAAACAGGTATTCATGAGAGCGAAAAGCTCATGAGCTTTCTTTCCGATGCCCAAACGGTGAATATGCCGAAGGAGAGCAAAATGCACAAAGCTGAAAATACGTCTGTCCTTGATGCGAAGTTTTGCCATGATTGCCTGTTGGAGTATTGCCGCTGCACTAAGAAAATGAGGGAGTGCGAATATGCTAAACCGAACAACGAGCGATTCATAGCGGACAAGATAGTGGCTTCAATACGTCAATCAATAATCTACGAGCGAGCGCCCCTATGGGAAGTATGCGAGCACAATATGGCTTTGGAAAATGATTCTGCGAGGCTTGATATTTACTACATTTGCTTTATCAACGACTGCTTGCGCGCAATCAGAGAAAAAGAGATCGTGTATGTTTTCAGAATCAGACATTTGCGAGACATTCTGCGCTTCCAGCCGGATATACGAGTTGGATACCGCGACGGCATTTACTACGTGTCATTGCCGCTTGCCCCCAAGAACAAAAGAAGAAGGAGATCATTAAAATAGCATGAAGAAACCAACCTTTTATGTACTTGTCGGCCTGCATGGTTCCGGGAAATCCGAAATGGCCCAAGAATTACACGATAAAAAGGGCGCCGTGATTTTCGCCGCCGACGCGATTAAAAAAAGCGGCGATCCCGCGGCGTCCATGTATGAATTCACCGATGTTTGGCGGCGCATCAAAAACACGCTCTTTCTTGGCAGGTCAGTCGTTTACTGTGTTGAGGACAGTATTTATCGCTGGCATCGCGCGCAATTCGTCGGCGACCTGTTCGGTATATTTTGCAAAACGGTCTGCGTTATGATGGCGACGCCCTATGATGCGTGTCTGGCGCGAAATGAGAGGCGGCATATGCCGGTTCCCGTCGAAGAAATCGAGAAGCAGCGCCGGTCGATCTTCATTCCGCAGCAAGACGAGGGCTGGGACGAGATCATCATTGAGTACACCGACTACGATAAGAAAAAGTACGATATTCACGAGCTTTTTCATGGTGTAAATGGCATTTGCAACTTCGATCAGCGCAATCATCACCGGCATACGCTCGGAGAGCATTGCCTTCTGGCCGCGCAATACCTTGAAGCGGACAATCCAAAATGCAGCTATGAAGTGTATGAGGCGGCGCTGCTCCACGATATCGGCAAGCAGTACACGCAGACGTTTGTAGACGAGAACGGCGTCGCGGACGGCAAGGCCCATTATTTCGGCCATGCGGCGGTTTCGGCCTATGAGAGCTTGTTTTATGACAGCTCGCGCTTTGTTGACGTGCTGCGCCGAGCGGATATTATTCAGAACCACATGGAGCCGTACAAATGGGCGTCGCCGTCGGCCACGGCGAACCTTTTCCGGCAGCACTTGGACAAGGAGCTGGTCAAGGAAATCATGATGCTTCACGAAGCCGACAAAATGGCAAAAATGTAGAAAGAGAGATAATTTGACATGCAAAACAAAGAAATAATCAATGCCTACTGCGAGGAATTTGGTCACTTCGACATACTTTTGGTTGACGGACGCCCTCTGCTCCCTTTGAAAAACTGCGCCGAAATCCTACGCTTCTCCAGTCCTTTGGAAACTGCTGATGCTCTTAAAATAAAGCCCGTGAAGCATGAGATTGAGATTAAAAGGCGGTTGAAAAACGGCGTCATTGAGCTTCGCCCTGTGGTGAGATACTTCATAACCGAGACTGATCTTCTTCTGCTGATAGGGCGCAGNNAAAGCGGCGTGCGCTGGGCGGTTCAAAGAATGGATGTTCAACGAAATAATCCCGTCGATCTACGATCTTGACGAGGACGAAGCGCAAACCGAGTTATACGAAAGTGACCGGGATTTTCAGGCACATGGGGCTTACGATCCAACCGAATATTATGCTGCCGCGCAAAACCCCAGCGGCTCCCCGGAAGAAGTCAGCACCGACAAAGAGCTGATGATTTTCCAGCACCCGGAATTTGGCGAGTTGGAGATATGGAACAATAACGGCAAGCCATTCTTTCCCGGCGTTGAGAGCGCACAGATTCTTGCATACAAAAATACGCACGATGCAATTACACGGCACTGTAATAAAGACGGGGTCGTGAAACGCGAGGTGGTCACATCGACCACTAATCAGTATGGAGTCACTTCAAAGCAAACTGTAGAAAAGACCTATATCAGCGAAGGCAATCTCTACCGCCTTATTGCTCGCAGCAAGCTCCCCGCCGCCGTCCGTTTTGAATCGTATGTGTTTGACGAGGTTGTTCCCTCGATTCGCAAGTACGGCGCATATGCAACGCCGCAAACAATAGCGGAGGTTTTCAAATCTCCCGGCGCAATGGCGCAGTTATTTTTGGCTATGCAGGCAGAGCAGGACGCCAACGCAAAACTGCAAGCAGAAAAAACAAAGCTGCTACAGCAAGCCGCCGAGGACGCCCCAAAGGTCGAGTTTGCGAATACCGTCGCGGCCTCCGATGGCACGATCAGCGTCGGCACTATGGCGAAAATCCTAAGAGGGAGAGGCTTTGATATCGGCAGGACGCGCCTATTCGAGCAATTGCGGGAGTGGGGATATCTTTTAGAGCAAGGCTCAGATAAAAACATGCCCTCCCAATGGGCGATGGAGTTAGGTTTGTTCCGCGTCAAAGAAATGTTTAGGCCGGACAGCTATGGCCGGGATATGTTCTGCAAAACCACGATGGTTACAGGTCTTGGGCAGCAGTATATTCTTCGCAGGTTCTTACAGGAATTTACGCCCCAAACTTTTAGGAAGGCCGGTTACAGCATATGATCGCACCGAAACTCTATACTGTCCGAAAATTCACGCTCGGCGATCTCATGCAGCATGAATTTTCGATCAGCATGGACGAAGCGGCTCTAAACCGCGTCTCCATCCGGCAGCAGGATAACGCGCTATTCCGGCAGATACGTCTAATCACCGGCACGAGGGGCGATTTAAACCCATACGTCGTGTTCGTGGATTGCACCGGGGGCGGCGGCAAAAGCAAAATCAAGCATCTGTCCAACCTCGTAACAAACGGCTTTAACTTGAATGGCGTCCATTTCGTTATGAGCGAGCGGTCGGCCTCCATGACACGAGTTGGCATTTTGAGTTTCGTTGACGCCGCTATCGAGGCGGCGCTGATCGAGCGGATCACGCTCGGCGTCAAAGCCGGCAAGCGGGTTTTGAGCAAATACTACGCCTACCGCGGCCTTGCGTTTTCGTCCTGCCACAGTTTAGAGGGCTACATGCCCAAGATCATTATTGTGCCGGACTACTACAGGGAGATACCCGGCCAGCGCATCAAATACGCTTATGACCGCGAAATTGATTTTGTCGATAAAGAGGGCAAGCAGCGCGTTTGGGTTCAAAAAGATATCGCTGAAATGACCAAGGACATCACAATAAACGTGTTTGATGGCTGCGGTATCCACCATCCGGCTATATCGCGGCAAATAGAGAGGCTGACCGGCAGCGATACCCCTATGACCTCCGTAGTATGGCGCGCGCCCTTTATCAAAGGCGTAACTCACGAAATCGACTACGAACGATTCTTCGCTGAAAAAGGCATTGCGGAGATCGCGGACGTGTGGGGCGTAAAGCACTCCGCA
>DBDD01000184.1:3686-7250 GCA_002293365.1 Christensenella sp. UBA941
ATTGGCAGCGGTTCAAAAAATACAATCACTGCATCGGGATAAGCAAGGTTAATTTCGGCTTGGAGGAAGAATCGGTCTATACGCGGGGGAATTATCAAATCATTCAAGACCTTAATCTCCCCTATGACGAATTTTCGCGTCTGGCGCAGTACAGCGCGGACTTTTACAAGCGGATCGTTGAAGGTGACTTGATTTACACCTATTGCTTCTTGGGCATTACCGCAGATACGAAGGAAGCAATGAATAGCTACTGCAACGCTATCTTGAAAAATCCTGAGATGCTGAGAGAACAGGGCGTTAGGAAGTATTTCATTCATTTGCTGGAGAAATATCTGAAAGGCATGAAATGCGGTAAGCTCTGGTTAAAAGCCTGCTTTAAATTTCTTGCGCCCGATCTTCTCATGCTGCTTGAGCATGTCGGAGGCTTGCCCGTGAACGGTTGCTTAGAGGCCGACGAATTTTATACCCGCAATATCGACGGGGCGTACAACGGGGAAAGGCTAATTACCCGAAACCCGCATATATGCAAGTCGGAGCATACGATTCTAAACGCCGTAAGCAAACCGTTCATCGCTGAATATTGCTCGAATCTGGCGAACTTCTGTATGGTGAACGGCAAGAGCGTAACCCCGCAGCGGCTAAACGGTGCGGACTATGACGGCGACCTCGTGCTGGTCATTGACGATGAACGCATGATGGCCGGCGTGGATCGCGATCTGCCCGTCGTAATCGACATTGAGGATAAAACAACTGCCAAAGCTGAGGACGATACGCCGGAGAACCGGCTCGCGCTTGTGCTGCGCTCTATGAACTCATTGATCGGCGAGACGAGCAATTGCGCGACCGGATTCGTGAACAAAACTCCGCGAACGCCCCAGCAACGCGAAAAGTACGACAATTATATTGATCTGTTGTCCATAATCAACGGGAAGGCGATTGACTATGCGAAAACGGGCATATTGTACCATATCCCGAAGCATATAGCGCAATATAGCAAGCCTTTACCGTACTTTATGAAATATGCGGGGCCGTATTACGCGAGGATGTCTAAATTCAATTACGCGCACTCAAACCTCAACCGGCTTTGCAGAGACATTGAAAAGTGGGAGAAGAACTTCCGCTACAAGAGAACGTTTGCGGACTTTGATTACACCATTATGCTCGATCCAACGATTCCGTTTGATGAGGATAGATTTGCGAAAATCGACGCAATTTATCGTGAATATAACCGCGAAATACGCCAACTGTATTTAGATCAGCGGGAGATCAGGGCTGAGGGCGTGGCGTTTACGGTCAATTGGGACTACTACTATGACCTTTACCGAAAAAAATGTCTTGAAGCCTGCCCCAATGAGCGCGAGCTTGCGAATTACGCTGTCAGGCTCTGCTA
Organism: Christensenella sp. UBA941; assembly: GCA_002293365.1. GTDB lineage: Bacteria > Bacillota > Clostridia > Christensenellales > UBA941 > UBA941. The sequence goes on from DBDD01000184.1 coordinate 5,077, forward strand.
CGAGAGGAATCCCAAGAAGCACAAAAACTTCATGTGGCACGTCGCGGACAAGGGGATCGTGGACAATATCAAGCAAGCTGAGACGTATCTGCCGGTGCGCGATGATACCGGCAAATTTGATTACCTTGGGAAGCAATACGCCCTACTCAAAAAAACATCATGGGGAGAAGACAATTGATTAATGAAACACTTGAAATCCAAGATATCATTCAGGGCAGGCCGGTCGGTGATAGGTGTCTGTACCGCACCTGCTTTCTGCTCGCCAAGTGGCACAAGGCACAGGGGCTTACGGAAACCCAAGCGCGGGACGAAATATTCGCATGGGCGAACCGAATGGGAATCAGGATCAATTTCACTCTAAATAAACTGATCCGTCACGCATATAAGGACAGGCGCAGGTTGACGGATAACCCAAAGATTTACGTCAGCAGCGAGGATATCGCCGAGATAAAACGGCGCTTTGACGCGGGGAAAATACGCATGGTGGCGCTTGCTATGTTGTGTTACGCCAAAACATTCGCGAACGCAAACGGCGAGTTTTCAATATCTCTCGCGGCTTTAGCTGATTGGGTTGGATTAAGCCGCGGCAACATAAGCACCCGTTATATAAACGAGTTGATCGAATTTGAGTATGTCAACAAGGGCGGGGATCAGCATGAAATCGTCTGGAATAAGACGGCAAGGTCGAAAGCGTTTACTTTTTCACTCAACGTGCCGATCCGAAACAGCGGTGAGTTTGAGCTGCAAGGAAACGATATCCACGGGCTATATAAAACGGCGTTTTTGAAAAAGGCCCATCTAAATGGATACTAAACAAATGTCCATCAATCTGTGGACACCCTCTAACGGATTCGCTCTAACGGATTCATTTAATGGATTCACTCTAATGGATTCACTCTAATGGATTCGTTCTAATGGATTCGTTCTAATGGATTCGTTCTAATGGATTCGTTCTAATGGATTCGTTCTAATGGATTCACTCTAATGGATTCNNGTTTCGTATAGCCTTAACAGGGCGGCGGGGGCAGAAATGCCTCCGTTTTTATTTTCGTCAAAAGAAAGGACAACGCCGTGCAGCACTATCCACGATCCCCTGACGAGCTGGAGGAAGAATATATTTACCGCGTCTGCGCTGCGAAGGACGCTATCGGCACATGGGAGGACGTTGCCAATACACTCAATCAGGAGCTCGGCAACCAGTACACAGAATCTAAATATCGCAAGCAATATCAGGCGTTCGAGCGCATGTTTGCCGCAAACCAACGGCGCTTTCTCGATAGCGATGAATATCTTCGAGAAATCGACCGCAAGAAGGCCGAACTCGAAAAAGAGCGCCAAAAGCTCTATGCTACAAAGACGGAATACACGCGCGAAATACGGCAGCAGAGCCGCTTTGAGCTGTTCTACGAAAACATAAAAGAGGCCGTTTCGACATTCAACCCGCCAATCTTTCAGCCGCTCGGCATTGATCCCGGAGGCAGCGTATCGCTTCTAACGATCTCGGATATTCATTTCGGAGCGCAGTTTGAGAGCATAAACAACTCGTATTCAATGGCCGAAGCGGAGAGCCGGTTTCAAACGCTGCTCACCCGATGCGCTGATTATATAAGAAGAAACAGCCTAAACCATATGAAAATCGCCGTACTCGGCGACTGTGTTCAAGGGCTGCTGCGGCTAAGTGACTTGCAAATAAACGAAACGTCCGTCGTGGAAGCTACAGTGCGCGTCTCACACGCAATCGCCGCGTTCCTGAACGAGCTTTCCGCGCTTTGTACCATCGACTATTACCACGTCCCGGCGTCCAACCACACACAGATACGGCCACTTGGGACGAAAGCAAATGAGATCGCTTCCGAGGACGTGGAGTATATCATCGGCCACTACATACAAGACTTGCTCGCCGGAAACACGCGCATACAGGTTAATTTAGCCGAACAGGGCGCTCATATTGAGATACCCATCTTCGATTACAACGTGATCGCCATGCACGGTCACACGATCAAGTCCGTTGACAATTGCGTGAAAGACCTGAGCCTGCTTCATCGCAGATTTTTTGATTATGTTCTTTTGGGACATTTTCACGGCGGCAAGGAACTTCCTGCCGGGGTAACCGCGCTCCGCGATATAGAAGTGCTGATTTCCCCTTCTTTCGTAGGCTCCGATCCATACTCCGA
>DBDD01000184.1:7301-7476 GCA_002293365.1 Christensenella sp. UBA941
ACAAAGGATTGAACAATGAACAAGCAAGCAATTATCGACGCATACGCGGAATTCCATGACATGACCAAGAAGCAGGCGCACGAAGAAATCGACCGCTTTACCTCGTTTGTCGCCAGCGAACTCGCGGCGCACAACACCCTCAAATTCGTCGGCTTCGGCACGTTCGGCACGAAGA
>DBDD01000358.1 GCA_002293365.1 Christensenella sp. UBA941
GTCATTATACGTTTATGTTACTCAGGTGTCAACGAGCGGCAAAATCGCAATATCGTTCCGGCAAAAATCGCAATATCGTTCCGTAATATCGTTCCGCAATATCGTTCAAGACAATGGTTAGGTTTTACGCTATACTAATGGCAAATGATTTGCTGTAGGGGCGAACTGTGTTCGCCCGCGATTTACAGCGGGCGAACGCAGTTCGCCCCTACAGGAACGCACGATAACCGGAGGTCTTGATGAAAACAAACATTAAGGGTCATATTACGGCCCTTATAACGATAATGGTATGGGGTACGACGTTTATAGCCACGAAGCTTCTTTTGGTCGATTTTAAGCCGATAGAGATCCTATTCGTCCGTTTTGTAATAGGCTTAATCGCGCTTTTCGCCGTATATCCGCACAGGCTGAAGGTGGCGGAGCGGAAGCGGGAGCTTTATTTCGCGGCGGCGGGGCTGTGCGGCGTAACGCTTTACTACTTAATGGAAAACATCGCGCTGACGTTTACGGCGACGTCGAATGTCAGCGTAATAATGTCCTGCGCTCCGTTCTTTACGGCAATGCTGAACGCTCGCTTGGGCGGCAATAGGCCCAAAGTAAATTTCTACATAGGCTTTGCCGCCGCAATGGCCGGCATTGCGATCATAAGCTTCAATGGCAGCGCGGTTTTAAAGCTAAACCCCGTCGGCGATTTGCTTGCGCTCGGCGCCGCCGCGGTTTGGGCGGTATATGCGATTTTATCGAGGAAAATCGGGGAATTCGGCTACAATACCATTGCGGTAACGCGTAGAATCTTCATGTACGGCCTCGCGTTTATGACGCCCGCGCTGTTCATATTCGGCTTCGAGCTTGGTCTGGCGCGGTTCACAAGACCCGACGTGATCTTCAACATACTGTTCCTCAGCCTTTGTGCGTCGGCGATGTGTTTTGTAACGTGGAATCTGGCGGTCAAGCTTCTAGGCGCGGTGAAGACGAGCGTATATATCTACGCGACGCCCGTCGTAACAGTCGTAACCTCTATGATAGTTTTGGGCGAGCGCATAACGTGGATATCGGCGCTGGGTATCGCCCTTACGCTCGCCGGGCTGATCCTTTCGGAGAAAAAGCCAAAAGGCGAGGCTTCGCCGCGCCGCGGCCCCAAACTGTAGGGGCGCGCATGGCGCGTCCGCGGCCCCAAAAGCGGCCTATACTTTCCTTAGTTCCAAATACGCCACGAATTCGCCGTCGTAATATGTAACCCTGAACGCGCAGTTGCCGTACTGGGCGACGATCCGGCGCACGTTTGGCAAGCCAATGCCCGAATGCCCTTCCTTTGTGGTTTCGCCTTGAATCAAAATGCGATCGATATCCACAGGCCCCTTGGTCGAGTTCATAACGACGATTAGCTTATCGTCCTCGCCCTTGGCTTCAAACGTAAGGCCGACTATCGTGCGTTCGGATTCGGCGGCGGCCTCTATCGCGTTGTCGGTCAAATTGCCGATAATCCTGCATAAATCGAGGTTGTCGATATAAAATTCGCCTAAATGGCAATTGATATTGAACCGCAGCTTAACGCCCATGCTTATGGCGTACGCGATTTTCGCCTCCAAAAGCGCGACTAGCGCCGGGTTTTCTTCGAGCTTGCCGCTTAGCTCCCGGGTATCCATCGGCAAAAGCTTTTCTACAGTCCTGGCGTGATACGCCCTAAGCCCGTCCAGCATGCCGAGCTCGATATAGCCGCCGTAGGTGTTTAGGATATTGCGCAAGTCGTGCCGGACGCCGTCCGCCTCTTCAAGCGAAGCGGCGAGCGTCTTTATATGGGCGTCGCGGTTTGATAAGTCGATGGCGAGGGCGCGGTTGTATTCGAAAAAAACCATGAACGCGTAAAATAGGGCCATAATGACGATCAACACAGAGTTCTCGTAATTGTCGCCCGTTAGATATGGGATTATAATATACGCCGCGTAGACGAAGGTGCATTTCAAAAGGTAGAGAACCCATTCGCGCTTTAAATTGCTGAAAACGTTGTAGTAGGCGTGCGTCGCGCGGAGCAGCCCGGCCTTTAGCATGAGGCGCAGCGTCCAGTACATTAGCAGGAACACGCCTAGGCAGACGAGCTGTATTATCGCGTCCTGCAAATAGTTATACGGCCCGGGATCTGCCGGGAACCACGTCAAGTAGATCGACTTGATAAGGCGGTTTATGCTTTTGGTAAGCATATGGAAAAGGTACACCTTGCCCATAAACGAGAAGGAGCGTACCTTTGAAAATTTTAGCGCTTTCACGCCGGCGATATAGTACAGTACGGCGAACGCCGGGTTCGGCGTCGTAATAAGCAGGTACAAAAGAGGGTGGAAATCCTTCGCGCCCATAAGGAAATAAGCGCCGTAAACCCAGACGGAATGAAGCACTGCCCCGCTCAGGCACGCGTAGACCGCAATACGCACGCTTTCGGCGTGTTCTTTGTATACGCGTAAAATGATATCCGCGATAAAGTAGATAAATATAAACTGCTGAATGAATACAACAGCGGCCAAAATTATCTGCATTTGCGTGGAATACGCGAATTCGGTATACATGGCAGCCCCCGTTTCATGCGTTCCTCAATTCCAGATAAGTCACGAATTCATAGCCGAAATACGTTGCGCGAAACGCGCAGTTGCCATATCTGGACAAAATATCGAGCACGTTCGAAAGGCCGATACCCGAATGCTCCGCTTTCGTAGTTACACCCTCTAAAAGTATTCGTTCGACGTCAACGGCCCCTCTGGTCGAGTTCGTGATTACGATTAGCTTGGCGTCCTCGCTCTTCGCGTCGATCGTAATGCTAACGCTCTTCATCGAGGATTCGGCGGCGGCCTCAATCGCGTTGTCGGCCAAATTCCCAATAATTCTGCATATATCGAGATTGTCGATAAAAAAGTCGCACAGCTCGCAATTCATGTTGAGCCGGAGCGCTACGCCAAGATTTTGCGCGTATGCGGCTTTGGCTTTTAAAAGCGAAACGAACGCGGGGTTTTCGTAGAGCCGGGTGTTTAGATCCGGCGCGATTAGGGGCGTAAGCTTGTTTACGAGCTTGGCGTGATATTCCCGGAGCTTGTCCAGCATGCCAAGCTCAAGATACCCGCCATAGGTATTGAGAATATTGCGTAGGTCATGGTGTAGTCCGCTCGATTTTGCGAGCGATACGGCGAGCGTCTTTATGTAGGCGTCGCGGTTGGCGACGTCTATGACCAGGGCCCGTCTGTAATCATAATAGACGGTAAGCGCGTAAAACAGCGACAGCACAACGATCAGCAGCGAGTTCGCGAATATGTCGTATTCGTTGTGAATGAAGTGCGGAATCAGTACGTACGCCATAAAGGCGAAACCGGATTTCGATATGTAAGCGATCCATTCGCGTTTGTAGTCGCTGAAAACGTTGTAGTAGGCGTGCGTCGCGCGGAGTACGCCGTATTTAAGCAGAACGCGCAGCGCTAAATACATCAGCAGGAACACAATAAGGCAGAGAATTTGTACGCTTGCGTCAAGCAAATAGTTGTAAGGCTCCGCTTCAATATAATTGCGCCCCAGATAGATCGATTTGACAAGGCGGTTGACGCTCCTTGTAAGCATATGAAACATGTATACCTTGCCCATAAACGCGAAGGAGCGCACCTTTGAAAACTTCAGCACTTTTACGCCGAAAATATAGTACAAAACGGCGAATCCGGGATTCGGCGTCGTAATAAGTATATACGCGAGATGCGGAAAATAGTTTGAGCCAAGGATGAAGTAAAAGCCATACACCCAAACGCCGTGCAAGACGACGCCGGTTAAACACGCGTATAGCGCTTTTTGGGAATTCGCGGCGTGTTCTTTATATACCCGTAAGATTATATCCGCGATAAGATATATGTTTATAAACGTCGCTGCGAGCGTGATGGCGGCCAAAATGATCTGCATCAGCGTTGAATACGCAAATTCTGTATACATATGCGCCTCGTAATATTCTACAAATAACGACCAGAAAATATTATATATTTTCCATTATACGACATTAAATATAATATTCAATACCATTACTGTAAATATATTGTATACAATTGTTGCTGTTGCGGAACGTAAGGCATGAAAACGGCATACCATGATTAGTGGCATTCGACCCTGCAACAAACTGCCTATTTTAATTAAGGAGGATTATCGGAAATGAAAAAGTACATATCCTTGTTAGCGCTCGCGCTTGCGCTGATCGCACTGCTGGGCTGCGCGCCGTCGTCTGAAAACACGAAGTTAGTACTCAACGAAGTGACGCACTCCGTATTTTACGCCCCGCTATACGCCGCGATAGAGCTGGGCTATTTTGCGGAGCAAGGGCTTGAAATCGAGCTTGTAAACGGCGGGGGGGCGGATAGGGTTATGACGGCCGTGCTTTCCGGCCAAGCGGATATCGGCCTGTGCGGACCCGAGGCGGGCGTCTATGTCTACAACGAAGGGCAGGAGGACTATGCCGTCGTAATAGGGCAAATGACCAAGCGCGACGGGCAGTTTCTGGTAGGGCGACAGCCGGAGCCGGACTTCAACTGGGAGAATCTTCGCGGGAAGTCCATCGTCGCGGGGCGCAAGGGCGGTATGCCCGAGATGACGCTCGAATACGTGCTGCGCCAAAATGGGCTTGAGCCGCATGTGGATTTAGAGGTGGACACGAGCGTGCAGTTCAACCTTATGGGCGGCGCGTTTGAAGGCGGTATGGGCGACTATGTAACGCTATACGAGCCGACGGCGTCCGCGTTTGAACAGGCGGGCAAGGGATATATACTAGCGGCGGTCGGTACGGCGTCGGGTGAATTGCCGGCGACGGCGTTCCAGGTTCGCAAGAGTCTGCTTGAAAGCAATCCGGACGTCTATCAGCGCTTTCTGAACGCGATTGCGAAGGCCCAAAAATGGTGCCAGGAGAATACGGCCGAGGAGATTGGAAGGGTTATCAAGCCGCAGTTCCCCGATACGGACGAGGCTACGCTTACGATGGTTACAGAGCGGCACAAGGAAATCGACGCGTGGATGGCCACGCCAGTCGTAAAGCAAGAGACGTTCGAGCATATGCAGGAGATTATGACCCAAGCGGGCGAACTCGACAAAAAAGCGCCGTTCGAGGCGCTGGTGGATAATAGCTTGGCGGAAAAGGCGCAATAATTCAAAAGGGCCGCTTCACGCGGCCCTATTTTGAAGAAACATCCCTACTTATCATACTGGGGGCTGCTTCACGGAATCCTTAACACGCTTTACGCGCTTGGGAGTTTTTATCCGTGAGGCAAAGCCTCCGTGTTTGAAGACGTTCGGTGCGCTTCTTACGCTAATATCTTGCGCGCGTATGCTGTTTTATATGCATATATGCTATCGATTAATATTTTCCAATTCCTCGTTCGTCTCCAGCCAAAGTGCATAGGCTTCGTCCAGCTCGGCGCGCGCTTTAACCAGCTCGTCCGAAAGCCTTTGCGCCGCCTCGAAGTCGCTGCCGGTGCTTTCAAGCGCCGCTTCCGTACGCGTGATCCCGGCTTCCAGCGCTTCTATGCGCGCGCGGCTCTTTTCCGCCTGGTTTTCGAGCTTGCGAATCATGGCGCTCCGCGCCTTTCGCTCGGCGTATTCCGTATTGCGCGCTGCGGAGGCTGCGGTTACCCTCTCGCGGGGAACGTCCGCAAGCTTGTGGTAAAACGCGAGTCCGCTTCGCGTTAGCGCTCCGACGCGCCCGGCGAGCTTGTTTATGAAATAGCGGTCGTGCGAAACGGCCAGAATAGTCCCGGCGTAGCCCATAAGCGCGTTTTCAAGCGCCTCGCGCGAGGCGGCGTCGAGATGGTTCGTCGGCTCGTCCAAAAGCAGGAAATTCGCGCCGGAGAAGATTAGCTTCAATAGCGCTACGCGCGCCTTCTCCCCGCCGGAGAGCACGGAAACGGGCTTGAACACATCGTCTCCCTTGAAAAGAAACGCCGCCATGGCGTTGCGCACGGCCGTAAGCGTTAGCGCCGGGCAGCTCGCGTGTACCTCCTCTAGCGCCGTGCGCGAATCAATAAGTGAGGATTGCCCCTGTTCGTATATGCCGATACGTACGTTTGCGCCCAAGCGTACTTCGCCCGAATCGGGCGTAAGCGCGCCTGTGAGTATGCGCAAAAGTGTCGTCTTGCCGACGCCGTTGCCGCCGACGAGTACGACGCGCTCGCCCTTGCGGATATGCATCGACGCGTTTTCAAACAAATGCTTTTGATCGAAGGACTTAGAAAGGTTCTCGGCTATAAGCACGTCTTCGCCCGACTCGACTTCCACGGGGAACGATAGGCGCAGCGTCTCGGGGTCGCTTGCTGGCTTGACCAAATCGGCCTCCAGCCGTTCGATCATCTTCATCTTGCTTTCGGCCATGCGTATATTACGCTCGCGGTTCCAGCGGCGCTGCTGTTCGACGATGCCTTCCAGACGCTCGATTTCCTTTTTTGTATTGGTGTAGACGCGCTTTTCGGCCTCGCGCCTTTGCGCCCGGCGTTCGATATGCGCCGTATACGGTACGGGATAGTCGAATACGCGCCCTTCCTCTAGTTCGAGCGTGCGCGCCGTAACCTTGTCGAGAAACGCGCGGTCGTGCGAGACGACGATGAGCGCGCTGGGCGATGCGGCTAAATAGTCTTCGAGCCATTCGATAGCGGCGAGATCCAAGTGGTTCGTCGGCTCGTCGAGCAATAGCAGGTTCGGCGCTTTTAAAAGCGCCATAGCGAGGCGTACCTTCGCCTGCTGCCCGCCGGATAGGTTTTTTAGCGGCAATGTAAGCTCGTTCTCCGAGATGCCCAGCGCCAATAGGCTAGAACGCGCGCGGCTGCGGAATGTCAGCCCGCCAGCGTCCGCAAAGCGCTCCGAGAGCGTTTGCTGCCGCGCAATCAAGCGCGCGCGCCGCGAATCGTCCAGATCCTCGCATAACTCCCGCGCAACGCCTTCAAGCTCGTCCTCCATGTCAAATAGATGTGAAAACACCGAAAGCGCGGTATTCAGCGCCGTTTCCTCGGTGTTAAGCTCCTGCGCCATGATGCTTGTGACGGTGAACTTGTTGCGTAAAATTTCTCCGGAATCGGGGGCTATCCCCCCCTCCATAAGCGCGAGCAGCGTCGTTTTGCCCGTCCCGTTCGCGCCGGCGAGCGCCGCCTTTTCGCCCTCGTCCAACCGGAAAGAGACGCCCGAGAAAAGCTCGCGGGCGCCGAATGCTTTCGATACGTTGTTCAGGGCGATGAGCATCAGTTTTCGATCAGCGATTCGACGAATATGCTAAGCAGCATTTCGCGATCCATCTCGACGGGGTTGGGCTTCGAGAACGCGTCCTCCGCGCAAGCTTCGACGTAGCTTTCGAGCTCCTCGCGCGTATACTCGCCGTGCGGCGGCAAGACCTTGGCGATAAACGCCTTAAATTCGCCCAAATCGCTCATGCCGAGCGCGCCGAGCGCCTTTTGGATGCGATCCTCGCAGCCGTGGCGCATTTTCCCTAAAAACGAGGCCAATAATACGCCGCAAGCCTGCCCGTGCGGCATGTCGCGGAAATTCGTAAGCGTGTAGCCCATCTGGTGCGGCGCGATCGTCCGGAAATGCGCAAGCATGATCCCGCCGATCATGGACGCGTAGAGCAAGGAGGCCCGCGCTTCGGCGTCGTAGGTTTTGTTCAATAGCGCGTCTTTGCATTTCGCGATGTGCGAAAGCCCTTCAAGAGCAAGCATTTCGCTGATTTGCGTATAGCCCTCGCGTACGTAGCCCTCGATAAGATGCGCCAGAGCGTCGATTGCGGTGCTGGCCGACTGAACCGCGTCCAGCGAATAGGTGTACTTCGGGTCGAGCAGCCCTAGGCGCGGCGCCATGGCCGGCGTCAGGAACGTCTTCTTGCGCTTGGGGTTCTCCGTCGTGATGATCGAGTAGGTGTTCGCTTCGGTACCTGTGCCGGCGGTCGTCGGAACCGCGACGATGGGCAGCGCGGCGTCTTTAAGCGGCCTTCTTTCGAGATCCGCGGTGTTTAGCGCCTGGGCCAAAAGCGCGGCGGAGACTTTAGACGCGTCGATGGGGGAGCCTCCGCCTATCGCGACGATGAAATCCGCCTTGAAGTCGCGTCCGGCGTCCACGATGCGCTGTACGTCCGGCAAGTCCGGATTGGGCTTTGGCCCCATAACGCGCGCGTGCGCGACGCCCTTTTCGTCCAGCGCGGCGCAAACGTCCGAAAGCGCGCCGTTTTTATCCGCGCTCCTGCCCGCGACGATGAGCGCCCGCTGGCCGAGCCGCGCGAGCTTGTCCGCGTTTTTGATGACGACTCCGTCGCCTAGGAGCAATTCCGTCGGTAGGTGAAAGAACAGGTCCATCAAGATGTCTCTCCTTCGTGTTAGTGTCTCTATCATATCAAAGAATGGATAGAAAAAAAAGTAGGGCGCGGGCTATTGTATTATCCCAAGAAATCGCGTAAAATAGATGTATAAAGGGAGCCGCCAAGTGCGGCGTCCTTACGCGGTATTAAGAACGGCTACACTTGTTAGGAGCGGCCGTTCTTTCGTCTCGGCAGAATATCTAAAACCCCTTCGGCCAAGGGCCAAAGGGGCGAATTCTTACAGGCTGCTTTTCCACTCGTTAAACTCTTGCATTACCAGCTTAACGTCTTCGGGCTCCATCTTTGCGCGGGCCCATGCAAGGATTCTGTTGAAGTCCGACGGCGTCTTACTATCGTGCTGCGCCATAAGGATTTGAAGCAAACAATCCTTGTCATTCCGGCGGGTTTCCAGTTCGCTGCACATGTAATCGCCTCCCATCAAGGAGATTGTACCATATCGCAAAGGGCGAATCAACAAAAGCGGTTTTCCCATAAGCGTTAAGCAAGCGGCTGTCTTTAAAAACCCCCGTTACCCGGCGCGGCTGGGAAACGGGGGCTAGATTCAGCTTATTGCCACTGTATGAACTGCGCGATCAACACGAAGAGTATCAGGATCGGCGCAACGAACTTAAGTACAAACGCCCACGCCTTTTTCAGCTTGAAGACGTAGTTCGGCGTCGATTCGATCTCGGCGATGGCGTTCTCCGGCTTCCAGAGCCAGCCGATGACGATGCACATCAAGAGCCCGCCAAGCGGCAGGATGATATTGTTCGCAAAGAAGTCTACGCCGCTGAAGAGCTCCATACCGCCCAGGAGGAAGTGCTCCGTATCGAACATGTTGCCCGAAGCGAAGGACATCGCGTTTGGAATTGCAAGTATGCAGAACAGGAGGCAGAGCACAGTTACCGCAACAGGGCGCTTCCATTTCCAGTTGTCGATGGTGAACGCGCTGCAGGCCTCAACCAGCGACATGGCGCTCGTGAGCGCGGCAAAGAACACCAAGAGAAAGAACGCAACGGCGACGATCGAGCCCAAAGGCATTTCGGCGAAAACGCTGGGCAGCGTGTCGAACATCAGGCCGGGGCCGCCAGCCGGCTCCTTGCCCAGAGCGAACACGGCGGGGAATATGGCTATGCCGGCCAGCATAGCGGCGCCCGTATCGATGACGGATACCGTGACGACGCTCTTGGGGAGCTTCTCTTCTTTCTTCAGGTAGCTGCCGTAGGTGATCATAGCGCCCATAGCGAGGCTCAAGGAGAAAAACACCTGCCCCAGCGCATCGGATACGGCCTTGAATGTGAACTTGCTGGCGTCTGCGGCAAACATAAACGTAAAGCCTCCGGCAGCGCCCGGCAAAGTGACGGAGCGGACGATGACGAGCAGCAACAGGACGAAAAGCGCAGGCATCATGAATTTGCTGGCTTTCTCGATCCCCTTCGCGCCGAAGATGCATATTGCCCATACAGCCGCCATGAACAGTACATTCCACAAAATAGGCTGCCAAATGCCCAGGCCCAGCTGCCCTCCCGTGAACGCGCCGAAGTCGACGCCCGCGCCGGAGAACAAGAACGAGAACATGTACTTGAGCGCCCAGCCGCCGACGAGGCCGTAGTACGTCATGATCAGGAACGGTGCGAGAATCGCCAGTACGCCGACGATGCCCGAACCCTTTTTGATCTTTTCGTATGCGGCGACGGGGCTAAGCTGCGTATGCCGGCCGATTGTGAATTCGCCGAGCATCACGGGCACGCCCATGATCACGATGAAGAACAAGTACACGACGAGGAACCAGAACCCGCCGTTAGAACCCATCAGGTACGGAAAACGCCAAAGATTCCCGACGCCGACGGCGGAACCGGCTGCGGCCAGTATAAAGCCGAGCGAAGATTTCCAATTTCCGCGATTGCTGTCCATAGAATTTCCCCCCTAATTTTTGTTTAAAGATATGCCGCAGGCGGGGAATTAAGCCGAAATAGAAACGAGAATACCTATATTTCCATGTGATAAGACTATGATGCATCTGGTTATTATGGTATTAATCCCCACCCTCCATAGAGTATATAAATAAATCGCTTTTATGTCAAGATTAGACATTGTGAATTGGTAGGGAACGATTCTAAACCGTTCCCTACATACGAAATACCCTCTTTGCGTTTTCGTACAGAATCTTCTCTTTTATGCTGGCCATACCAAACCCTTCCGAGGCAAGCCGCTCCTCCGCGGCGTCCATCAATTCGTTCGCGGCCAAAAGCGCGCCGTAGCTCTCTTCGACAGTTTTCGTATCGCAGCCCCAGACGACGCGCTCCGCGCCGATAAGCTCGATAGCGGCGCATAGTGTATCGAGCGCCTTTTGCCTGGCTAGAAGCGGGGTCCAGCTCACGTCGAGTATCGTATTCGGGCAAATGTACAGTACGTTAAGCAAATCGTCCGTATAGGGGAAGCCGCCGTGCATGATTATGAAACGGGTGTTGGGATGCGCCTTTACAAGCGGCAAAAGCTCGATCGGGCTCGTGCGTTCGCCTTGCCCGAGGCCAGCGTGGATTTGTAACGGCATGTCAAATTCCGCCGCGAGGGCGCATAGCTCGTTCATAACGAAATCTTCGAAAGCCGTGATATTTGTTGGGCTCGCGTCCTCATAGACCCTTTCCGGATTGACGGGAGCGGGCGAGAAATTCAAGCCGCGAAAATACGCCATGCACACCTTCAGCGCCACTAAACGCGTATTAGGTAAATTAGGATCAATTGACCCAATACTGTAGGGGCGCGCATTGCGCGTCCGCGTAAGCCGGACAACGTCATGCGCTGCGACGAAAGCGCGCAGCTTTTTAGCGTAGTCCGCGATATTATCCGGTACGTCCTCGGAAAAGGCGTTGGGCAGCGCCTCGCAGGACGCAAGCGCCGCCTTCGAATAGCCGTAGAAAAACATATCGCAGCGCAACGAAAAGTCGTATTCCGCGCCGAAGATTTTTCCGCTGCCGATATCGAAATAATCGTCCTGTACGATGCGCTCGTAGCCGCATATATCCCTTAAAACGTGCGTTTGATAGCCGTCGCCGCGCGCATAGGCCGCGCGCAGCCGTTTGTCAAACGCGCGCCATGCCTTGGGCGAAAGCGTTTCGCCGCCGCCGTGTAGCGCTTCGATAGCGCGCGCGAGTATATGAAACGCGCGCATGCCGGAATTTCGCTCGAAATAGGCTGTAAGCGCCGCTTCCGTCTCGCTTTCGAGGTTCGATTGCCAGCCTACGTAGGAAACGTTAAACAGCTCCTTAAGCGTCATTTCGTCCGGAGCCGGGGCCTCGACGCCCAGGTGCGCGTGGGTGTTGATGATTTTCATAGTCCTCCGCGGCGTCCGTGACCCTAAGCACATGCTTTCTTTTTGTCACGGACGCCATATATGGCGTCCCTACATGATTGATACGTTTTGGGGTTGCGGGCGAACACAGTTCGCCCCTACGGCCTATATTTGCCGGGATATTCCCGCCGCGCCTCCCGCGTATGCCGCGCGATAAACTCCGTCTTCGCTTCAGTGTAACCGTCCCTATCGTGTTCGTTTTCTTTCAACAGGCGCAGCTTTAACGCCCCGTATTCCAGCGCGATATCCGGATGGGCGATTAAAAAATCCCGAAAATACAGTTCGTCCCAGTCCCCGAAATAGCGCGCGTGCAGATGAAATACCCTTTCGGCGAACCCGGAGGGCGTATAGCCTTTGTTGAAAACCAGCGCAAACGGGTCGCTTTCCCGCCGCATAAGGATCCAGCCCGCGGCGGTCAAATCCCCGGTCAAGCGCGCGGTATCGCAGCGGCCGTCTAGCTCCAATAGAATATCGACCGTCGGCTTCGATACAAGCCCTTTCACGGCGGTACTGCCGAAATGGCTGATACGCAGGACGTTTTCGGCGCCCGCTGCGCTAAGTACGTTCGCCTTTTCGGCCTCGTACCAATCTCCGTAGCGCGCGTCGTGCTCCTTTAAAACTATGGGGAACAGCCGCCATAATTCTTCAAGCGACAGCTCCGATAGGAACTTGCCAATTTCGGCCATGTTAAATCAATCCTTTCGTTCGGGAAAAATCGGCTAGATTGAAAAGTTCGGCTGTTGAAACATAATAATAATTCGCACATAATA
>DBDD01000309.1 GCA_002293365.1 Christensenella sp. UBA941
ATATCTTCATAAAATCCCCTTCACAAAACGAAGGAACCCAAGCGCCAGCTACGATCCCGCCGCTTATGTATTTGCATTATTTTGTGTATGTTAAGGGAATTTTATGTGAGAGCTTATCGCTTATCGCATTAGTTCGTTTTTACTTATCACGATAATGTGAACCGCATTGCCAAATTTCCAGCTTGCCATCCACGATGCGAAAGACGATGCGGTTCTTATCGTCAATTTCGACGCTCCAAAACCCTTGTAGATCGTGCTTCAACGGCTCAGGCTTGCCTATCCCTTTGTAGCCGTTGCGTTCGATGTCCAGTAATAGTCTATTGATTCGCCTAAGTGTCTTTTTATCTTGAACTTGCCAATAAAGATAGTCCTCCCAAGCTTCGTCCAGCCAAAGCTTAATCATCTTTCACCTCGAGAAGCTCGTGCTCGGCCAGCTTCGCTCGGCCAGCCTCCACGTCCGCAATCGCCTTGCGAAGCCGCTTCATATTCGCCTCAGAGTAAAAAGGATCGGGATCCGCCGTCACGTCGANNCACCTGCTCCATGCCCGCTTTCAGTTCTTCATCCATGCGAAAATTAACCATCGCTTGCGCCATTGAAATATCACCTCTATGCGCTTAGTTTAACACACTTGTAAAGCATTATCAATAATTTTGCTTTATAGCTGCGCCACATCGTATTGCAGGGGGGCGCAGTCCTCCGTGCCCCGCGCAGGATACGAATAACTAAAGGGCGGAGACAAGCTCCGCCCCTACAAATCCAAACAAATCCGAACGTTACTCGTCCTCGTCCAGATCCTTCTTCGCCTGTTCGATGATCTTCTGCGCGATATTGGCTGGCACTTCCTCATACCGCTCGAACGTGAGCGTAAAGGAGCCGCGCGCCTGCGTCATGGAGCGCAAATCCGTCGCGTATTTGAAGACTTCTGAAAGCGGGACTTCCACGACGACCTGCTGGCCGTCCTCTTGGGGATTCATACCCATGATGCGCCCGCGGCGGCGGTTCATGTCGCCGATGATGTCGCCCATGTACTCGTCGGGGATCATAACCTCACAGCGGTAGATCGGCTCTAAAAGCATCGGGTTCGCCAACGCGCAGCCCTTCTTGTAGGCGATGCGCGCGGCCATCTTGAACGCCATTTCGGAGGAGTCCACCGCGTGGAAGCTGCCGTCGTAGAGCGTGCAGCGCAGCCCGACCATCGGATACCCGGCCAAAACGCCCTTGACGATCGCCTCACGCAGGCCCTTTTCGACGGCTGGGATAAACTGGCGCGGTACGACGCCGCCTACGACCTTATCCACAAACTCGAACTCGGCCGAGCCGTCGGTAATGGGCTCGAACTCTATCCAGCAGTGGCCGTACTGGCCGTGTCCGCCCGATTGCTTTTTATGCTTGCCTTCGGCCTTGACGGCCTTGCGGATCGTTTCCCTATAAGGAATCTTCGGGTCTTGCAGCATCGCCTCGACGTTGAATTTATTCTTGAGCTTCTGGCATACGATGTCCAGATGCATCTCGCCAAGGCCTGAAATAATCGTATCGCCGGTAACGACGTCCTTTTCAAGCTTGAACGTCGGGTCTTCCTCTTCGAGCCTATGCAGCCCGGCGAAGACCTTATCCTCCTCGCCCTCTTTTTTCGCCGTTACGGCAAGCGAGATGCACGGCTGCGGGAAGGCGACGGGCTCATATACTATCGGGTTGGCCGGGTCGCAAAGCGTGTCGCTCGTACTGGTATTTGCCAGCTTCGCGACTGCGCCGATATCGCCCGCGCAGAGCTTGTCCACATTTACGAGCTTCTTGCCGCGCATTATGTAGAGCGTGCCGACCTTTTCGGCCTTTTCGGCGTTGGCGTTGTAAAAGGGGGAATCCGAGCTGATCGTACCCGAATAGATTTTGAACAGCGAAATCTTGCCGACAAAGGCGTCCGCGACGGACTTGAGCACCTGTACCGACAGCGGCGCAGATACGTCGACGGCGCGCTTTTCCTCCGCGCCGGTTTTCGGGTTTTTGCCCGTTTTGGCGGCCATTTCGTCGGCGCGCGGCAGAAGATCGAGCATGGAATCCAGCAGCGGCTTTACGCCCAATCCGCTCGGCGCGGCCGTTACGCATACCGGAAACGCGGAGGATTCGAGCACTGCCGCGTGCAGCCCCTTTATGACCTCGTCCGTAGACAGCTCTTCCCCGCCGAAGAATTTGTCCAGCAATTCTTCGTCGCTCTCGGCGGCGGCTTCGACCAGGGCTTCGTACGCGGCTTCCGCCTCGTCCGCCAAATTCGCCGGAATATCGGCGTCTTTTATGTTTTTGCCGTCGAACATGAGCGCCTTTTTGCGGATAACGTCCACGACGCCCTTATAGCTCGTCCCGTCCATAATCGGCAGCTGAACCGGAATTACCTTCGTACCGAACTTGTCCTTTAAGCCGTCAAGCGTTTTGTCGAAGCTCGCGTTTTCACGATCCATCGAGTTTACAACGAACATGCGCGGTATCTTGTTCTTTTTGCAGATATCGAAGGCCTTTTCCGTCCCGACGACAACGCCCGCGAGAGCGCCCACGACTATGAGCGCCGCGTCCGCAAACGCGAGGGCGGAGGAAAGCTCGCCCGCGAAGTCGAAATAACCCGGCGCGTCGAT
>DBDD01000247.1 GCA_002293365.1 Christensenella sp. UBA941
TGCGTTCGATGTCCCCCAGGTTATTGAGCGTCACGCGGGAGACGAGCGCGCCGCCGACTTCAACGGGCGCAAGCAGCGCCAGCGGCGTAAGCTTGCCCGTGCGCCCCGCCTCCCAGCGAATGGCATTGATAATCGTAACAACCTCTTCGGCGTCGAATTTAAACGCCATAGCCCAGCGCGGGAATTTTTCGGTATAGCCTACCCGCTCACGGGCGGCAAAATCGGCGGCCTTGAACACGCAGCCGTCGACCATATAGTCCAATTGCGAACGCTCACGCTCGCGCTCGGGCAAAAGCGCTATAAGCTCCGATAGCGAGCCGTACCATGTTTCACCCACGGGGAACCCTTGCTCCTTCAAGAAAGCAAGCATCTCGTGCTGAGAAGCGAACGCTGCGCCTTCGATAAAGCCGACATTGTAAAAGACCGCCGAAAGTCGGCGCTTGGCAGTTTCGCGCGGGTCGAGGTTGCGCAAAGCGCCCGCGGCGGCGTTGCGCGCGTTCTTCAAGGGCGTTTGAGCCGAGGCGTTGTAGCTTTCTAATACGGAAAGGCGCATATAGCCCTCGCCCTGTACTTCGAAACGGCCCTGAAACGATACGGTAAGCGGGATAGAGCGTATCGTCTTGACCTGATCTGTAATCTTCTCGCCGACGGAGCCGTTGCCGCGCGTCGCGGCGGTAATTAGCGCGCCGCCGTCGTAGGTCAAGTTTAGGGTAAGGCCGTCGTATTTGCGCTCCAGCGCGAATTCGCCGGTATAATTTTTCAAGCGCCGCGCCCAGTCGAGCAGCTCCGGCTCCGTACGCGACTTGTCGAGGCTCCAAAGCTTTGCGAGATGCGTATGGCGTTCGAACGCGGATAAGGGCTCCCCGCCGACTCGCTGCGTCGGCGAATCGGGCAGTATAACGCCGCTTTCCGCCTCCAGCCGGGCGTATTCTTCGTAAAGGGCGTCCCATTCGGCGTCGGATACGCTCGGTGCGTCTAAAACGTAATATTCGTAATTCAGCTGCGAAATGCGCTTCGCGAGCTCTTTTTGGCGGGTGAGGTTCATTTCTTCCATTCGCTTACCCCTCCACATGCGTAATCGGCGCGAGCGAGGCGACGATCTTTTTCGTCCCCGATATCTCGAAATCGACGGTAAGCACGAGGCCGCTGCCCGCCCCTTCGAGGTCGACGATAGTCCCATTGCCGAATTTTGCGTGATTCACGCGCTGATAGCGCTCGAATGCACGTTTTTCGCCGTTTTCGCGGATGGCGACGCCGCTCGAAACGCTGTAGGAGCCTTCGGAATCGACACGTTTGCCAAAGCCGCCGGCGCGGGAGGGTTTGCTTGCTCCGAAGCCCGTGCTTGAACCAAAGCCAGCATTGCTGCCGAATCCTGCATTTGAGCCAAAACCGGCATTGCCGCCTGAACCGGCGCTCACGGAGTGTTCGTAGCGCTCGAAAAGCTTTTCCGGCAATTCTTTGATGAAACGCGACGGAGCGTTGTGCATATAGCTTAGGCCCGAGCCGGAATAGCTTAGCCGCGAACGCGCGCTGGTTAAATATAGCTTGCGCTTTGCGCGCGTGATGCCGACGTACGCAAGCCGCCGCTCCTCCTCGAGCTGATCCGGCGTGCCGAAGGCGCTACGGGCGTGCGGGAATACGCCCTCCTCCATTCCGACCAAGAATACGGACGGGAATTCTAGGCCTTTGGCGCTGTGCAGCGTCATTAGCGTAATAGAGCCGCCCTCTTCAAGCGAATCGACGTCCGAAACGAGCGCAACGCTCTCGAGAAATCCGGAGAGCGTATTCTCTTCTCCATCGTCTCCGTATTCGTGCAGCGCGACCATCAATTCCCGCACGTTTTCGACGCGCTCGACGATTTCGCGCTCGGTTTTGGCGCTCTTGTCGTTTTGCAAATGCTTCAGATAACCGGTTTCTTCAAGCAGCTTCTCGGCGAATTCGCCCAGCGGAAGCGTATCTTTATATGCGATCAGGTCGGAGATCATATTCGCGAAGGCTTCGAGCTTGTTTTTGAGCTTGGTCGGTAAATCGCCTTCCAGCGCCGCAATCATAAGCGGAATCTCTTGAGCGCGCGCCTTTTGCTCTAGCTCGGTAATAGCGGCGTCGCCTATGCCGCGCCGTGGCACGTTTATGATGCGCCGGAGGCTAACGTCGTCCGCGGGGTTTTCCACGACGCGGAGATACGCTAAAACGTCCTTAATCTCGCGGCGGTCGTAGAACTTCATGCCGCCGTATACCTTATACGGCATGCCGTAGGACGCGAGCGTGCCCTCGAGCACGCGGGACTGCGCGTTTGTGCGGTAAAGCACCGCGAAATCGCCGTGTTGATCGCCGCTACGAACGGAGCGCATTATCGTATCGCATACGAACGCCGCCTCGTCGCGGTCGTCCGTCGCTTGGTAATACGCGAGCTTGTCCCCTTCGCCAGCGTCTGTCCACAGCGTCTTTTCTTTGCGCGCGATGTTATGGGATATAAGCGCGTTCGCCGCGTCGAGAATCGTGCCTGTGGAGCGGTAGTTCTGTTCCAGCCGAAATACATGCGCTCCGGGAAAGTCTTTTTCAAAATCGAGAATATTGCGTACAGATGCCCCGCGCCAGCCGTAGATGCTTTGGTCGTCGTCGCCAACGACGCATAGATTGCCGGTTTTGCTGGCCAAAGCGCGCAGCATAGAGTATTGGATGTGGTTCGTATCCTGGTATTCGTCTACGAGTACATAACGGAAACGGCGGCGATACTTCGCTAAAATGTCGGGGAAGTCCGTAAACAGGCGAAGGACGTTCAGCAGAAGGTCGTCGAAGTCCATCGCGTTGCATTCCTTCAGCCTGCGCTGGTAAAGCTTGTACAGTTCATATATCTTGTCCGCGCGATAGTCCGCCATCGAAGAAATATAGTCTTCGGGCTTCGTGGAATTGTTTTTCGCGTCGGAAATAAGGTTTTTCATTTGGCGCTTGGGATAGTCCGAATCCAAAAGATTTAGCGCCTTTTGGCATTCCTGTATTAAGGCGACTTGATCTTGATCGTCATAGATTACGAAGCTGCGCTCATAGCCTAGATGGTGTCCGTCAACGCGCAAAATACGTACGCACGCGCTATGGAACGTAGTAACCCACATGTTGTCGGCGGCGCCCACAAGCGCCTCCACGCGCTCGCGCATTTCGCGCGCGGCCTTATTTGTAAACGTCAGCGCCAATATCTCATACGGCGACGCTTTGTTCTCGTCGATAATATACGCGATACGGTGCGTCAAAACGCGGGTCTTGCCGCTGCCGGCGCCCGCAAGTATGAGCAGCGGCCCCTCGGTCGTTAAAACCGCCTGCCGCTGCGGCTCGTTCAAATGGGATAGATCCATCAGCGTACCGTGTTCCGAAGAATACTCAGACCCTCAATAGAAACCTCGACGGTATCGCCTATATCCATCGGGCCTATGCCGGAGGGCGTACCCGTCGCTATGACGTCGCCGGGCTCGAGCGTCATAACTTCGCTAATAAAGCTTACGAGCGCGTCGCATTTATGAATCATACGCGCCGTAGTGGAGGATTGTTTGACTTCGCCGTTGAGCAAAAGCTGTATTTTAGCGTCGCGCCAGTCGAAATCCGTATCTATCCAGGGGCCGATAGGGCAGAACGTATCGAATCCCTTCGCGCGCGTCCATTGCTTGTCGATAGCTTGTAAATCCCTGGCTGTGACGTCGTTCAGGCAGGTAAAGCCTAAAACGTATTCCATCGCGGCTTCTTTTGAAACGTTTTTGCAGCGCTTTTTGATGACGATGGCGAGCTCTGCTTCGTAATCGACGCGTTTAGACTGTATTGGGTATACGATAGCCTCTTCATGCGCGATGACCGAAGTAGGCGGTTTTAAAAACAGTATAGGGGTATCCGGAATATCGTGGTGTTTCATTTCTTCTGCATGCGCGGCGTAGTTTACGCCGACAGCGACGACCTTGGACGGATTTACCGGCGATAAAAAGCGAATGTCTTTGATAGGGAAGAATGTGTCCGTTAGGCGGTACTCACCCAAAGGCGTTCCATTTAGTAATCTTACGGCGTTTTCTTCGGCGATACAATAAATCTCTTTTCCCTCATGGACTATGCGGCAAAATTTCATAAATAATATCCCCCTTAACAGAGATATTGTAACATATCCATAATATTTATAAAAGCTCATTCAATTCGCCAATCACGCCTAATACTCCGAGACATTCCTTGACGCGTACCGTAGCGATCCAAGCAAAGAGGGATTTGCGTCGGCTATGAAAAACCTCTTTCGCGAGTACGACGCCACGCCCTTTTTATACGATGTAAACAAGCCGGATTACCGGTCGTTCGTGACAAAACTATCAGACGATGCGATAGAGAAAATCAAATTCGACAGCATGGCATTTTTCAGAAAAGCGGCGTATACCGCCAATCTGGAGTTGAAAATACCCGAATCCGAAGCGTATGGAATTTTGAGCGCGTTATTATCAACGATATACGTTAAGGATACTATTGAGCTCATCCATAATCATTTTGAGGTTTTTGATTACATGGCCGACAAGCTGATATCAAATATTTTTGAATAGGAGTGTGTGTAATGAGTTTTCGTAGCTTCGTATACGGTATATACGATTTCTTTAGGACGGCAGTTCCTCTATTCCGGGTAGGCTGGATAATCACTATCCTGATTGGCGCTGCTCTTTTAGCACTGGCAATTATTTGCCTTGCTTTTTACTCTATTGGTTAGTATTTTTGCCCCGTTGTTAGGTATATTTGTGTTTGCGGCGCTTATAATCGGAGTCCTCATATAGGCTGTGGCGGAATATATGCGCTATACGGTCGTAATGCATAATGCGACCAGTATAAGATATAATATAGCAGAAAAAAAGCTCGAA
The DNA here is from genome assembly GCA_002293365.1 of Christensenella sp. UBA941. Classification (GTDB taxonomy): domain Bacteria; phylum Bacillota; class Clostridia; order Christensenellales; family UBA941; genus UBA941. The sequence goes on from DBDD01000247.1 coordinate 4,872, forward strand.
ATATATTATTGTCTACCAATACAATTATGATACAATAGTATACATTGTTGTTGTGGGGAGGCGATAGGGTCGTGAAAAGTAAGACAGTACGAAAGTCAAGTCTGGAAAAGCTCAAGCAAGACCTGATCAAAGGCTTGATTTCGAAAAAAATCGCAGTAATAGTCTTCGTGCTGTTTTTCATCTGTGGCATTTTCATAGTCAAAGACTATGGGGCTGGCGCTGACGACAATTATGAACGGGTTACAAGCCTAGTCAACTATGTTCATGTTTGGGGTCCTTTAATGAGAGCCTCCGAGCATGAATCCGTAAGGGTGATCGCTGAAAACACGCCCGAACTCGCGACTTATGAAGACCGTTATTACGGCGTGGCATTGCAGAGCATAACTGTTTTGGCCGAACATTTGTTCGGATTCAGGCTCGGAACAAGATATTTCTTTTTGATACGGCACATATTTGTTTTCTTTAATTATTTCCTTGCCGGTATTTTCTTCTATTTAATTCTAAGGCTCCGGTTCGGCGAAAGTGTTTTCCCGTTGCTGGGAGTGCTCGTTTTTATACTGTCGCCTCGTTTTTTTGCCGAGGCGTTTTATAATATAAAAGATAATTTGTTCTTCTCGTGGATGGTTATTTCGGGCTGCTTCGTACTGCGCTGGCTCGAAGATAGGAGGGCGCGGTTTTATATTTTGGCGGCGGCTGCGCTGGCGGTCGCTATCAATACGCGCATATTAGGTCTCTCGCTGCTGCTGCTGGCCTGCGCTTTTGCCGCAATTATTGCCATCCGCCAAAGGATGGGCTTTTTACGCGTTTTGGGCCGTCCGCTGGCGCTATTTGGGTTAACGTTGGCGTTCTGGATATTGATAACGCCCTTCCTGTGGTTAAACCCTATTAACAATATGGTGGCAACATTTGACTTTTTCTTAAATGTCGTGGAATGGGACGGCGTCCATCTGTATTTGGGAGAAATGATATCGCGGCATGTACCGTGGCACTATTTACCGGTGTGGATGGGGATCACGATTCCAATACCCTACATAGCTTTGTTTGTCGTAGGCGCGGCCTCCACAGCGGTAAATGCGATTGGCTGGATAAAGCGACGGGCGGCGAGACCAAATGAACTTGATAGACAGCATCTCTATGATCTTTTCATGGCCGCGCTGTTCTTCTGTACGCTGTTTGGTTTTATCATTTTGCGTATCAGCATGTATAACGGCTGGCGTCACGCTTACGGCATATATTTCCCATTCATATATATCGCCGTGTATGGTTTGAGTACTGCAATTAATTATTTAACAAAGAAGCATGTCGCGCTGCGTCGGATAGGTTTGTGCGCCGTCACCGCGACCTTCGCTTACCTTTTGGGCTGGATTTGTGTAAATCACCCCTACCAATACGCCTACTTTAACGTTATTGGCCGTCAGGTTGCTGAGAGGAACTTCGAATTGGACTGTTGGGAGGTTTCTCATACCGATTTGGTTCGTTTTGCGCTTGCCTACGACGATAGGCCGCGGATAACGATTTCCGGACTGGAAAAGCATGCCTTTATGTTAACCGAAGAGGAAAGGACAAGGGCAATATTGAACATATATATTGAAACCGACTATTATTTACAGAATACCAGTATACCGTATGCCGAAAGAACGCCGCCCGAAGGATTTGAGGAGCTCAAGTCGATCAAAGTAGACGGCATGATAATTTCTGCGCTTTATAAGCGCATAGGGCAGTAGAGAATTTTCTTGTTAATTTAATGCGTATCCAGCGAATTAATCGAAACCTCAAAGGCTACGCGCGTTATGGCGCTTCCATCCTCTAAAACCTTTTTATATTCGCGGCTCTGCATCCTTCCGGCAATCTCAATTTTTGCGCCGACGGGCAGCTCCGCGACATATCTTGCAGTTCGGCCCCATGCGATACATGGAATATAGTCCGATTTCTGATACGGGCGGTTTACGGCGACGAGAATATCCGTAATTTCGCGAAGAAAAGGCGTCGTGCGAAAAATTGGAGGCTTACATACATTGCCGACCAAGCGCACTTCGTTGAAAGCGCCGGCGGAGGGCATTGGCTCGGCTGAAAGCGCGAACACGGTCAGGATCAACCTATTTGCGCCCTCTATCGCCTTATTGTACGAACGAAGCTGGCCATACAAATCCAGCCATACGCCCGGCTCCAGCGTATCGACCAGCCGCTGCGCGAACGTCACAGGCAAAACATCGACGAAACCGGATAGGCGCGGTACGTGGATGTCACAAGCGTAAAAAGCTTCCCCGAACATCCTGTGGCTGAATTCAGGTGCGCTTTCAAGACGCCCTTGCAGATGGATATGGTTCTCCTTGCCCTCCAAATCGATTCCTCCCCGGGGATAACCCCAACCAGTACCTTGCATATGTATGCTTCAGGAAGGAGATAAATGTTAAAAACGGCGCGAGGCCGTTTTAGCAAGAGAAGTTATGAAGGATCAGCCGCCTGCGCCTCGCCGGGAGCGCAGCGCCGACAAGCTCAGCACGTAGAATATCAGCGCCGTAACGGCCAGCACTGCCGCGGAGAACCAAAAGCCGCTGGATACATCGCCGTACGCGAACGTCACGCCGAAAGCCTCGCGAAAATGCGAGAGCGCCTCCGGAGGGGCATTTTGAAACAGTGCGGCCAGTTCACCGTCGGCTAGGATTTGCCGGAACATGCTGGCAGCGTGACTCATGGGGAAGCACTTTATCGCCCATTGCACGCCGGACGGTAATTGCCCGATTGGAATATAAATGCCCATCAAAAAGCCTACCAGCGTGCCCAGCACGGTGCTAAATGCCGCAAAAGCGCTCGGGCTCTTAATGAATACCGATATGAAAAAGACGATCGAGTTGCCGCAGAGTACGGACAGCGCCGTTGTAAGCAGCAGCCGCGCGCAATCCGCGGCGGAAGGCAAGCTGCCGCCGTTTAATACGATATAGAGTTCGCATAGCACAAGAGCCGTGAGCGACATGGTCAGCCCCACAGCGCCGGAGCCGAAGATATAGCTCATCGTGAGCTTGTTTTTTGACACGGGGCTGGTAAAGAAATCTTTCAAGGCGCGGCGCTTATCATCTATCGCGACGCTTAGCGCGCCCAAGCAGCCTGTAACGCCCGTGACCGCCACCATTCCCGCGAGCGTCAGGCTGGCCATCACGACGCCGATCTTGTCCGTATCGAAGCCAAGAGCGTCCCGCAGCTCCTGCTCAGCTATGTCTCCAAGGAACAGAACATACAGCCCTATTATGATGATTACGGCCAGAAGCGAAAAGAATACGTTTGCCCTGTCGCGGAAAAATATCTTTATGTTGCGCTTAAACAGCATCATTAAGGCCCTCCGTTAAGTTCAGGAACACGTCGTCCAGCGTACCGTTTATGATCTCCACATTGGCGATATTGCCTTCATATTGTGCCAGAATCGGCAGCGCGTCCACGGTTTTAGCAAGCTTTTGCTCAATATACTGGCCGTTTGTCAGCGTCAGTTTCAATACGTCCGTACAATAGCGCGTTCGCAGATCCAGCGGCGTCCCTTGCGCTTTGACCTCGCCTTTATGCAAAACGACGACATCGTCGCTGCCGGAGGCTTCCTCCATATAATGCGTGGTTAGGAATACCGTCATACCGCTCTTGCGCTGCAAATCGCGTATGAGCGTCCAAATGTCGCTGCGCGTCTTCGGATCAAGCCCGGTCGTGGGTTCGTCGAGGAAAAGCAGCCTCGGCGTATGGACGAGCGCGCGCGCGATATCCGCACGCCGGCGCTGCCCTCCAGACAGCTTGCCGTATGGGCGGGCGGCGAATTCCGCAACGCCGGAGAGCTTTATTGCGTTTTCGACAGCGCCTTTCAGCTTCGCGCCGCGGCCGTACAGC
>DBDD01000298.1 GCA_002293365.1 Christensenella sp. UBA941
ATATAGACCTCTGTCTTGCCGCTGCCAGTAACGCCATGCAGCAAAAACGCGCCGCCATTCTCCATTGCGCCGGTAATAGCGCCTATCGCGCGGGTCTGCGATGCCGTTAGCTCGAAGTGCTGCTTTTCTTTCGGCAAAAGCGCCTCGTACGGCCTGCGGCGCAGATGCAGCCGTCCAAATTCAACCCAACCCTTGCGCTCCATCGCTTTAAGCGCTCCGGACGCGCCGGGGCAAAGCTCCTCTATATCCGAAACCGGCGCTTCTATGCCCGATTTGAGCAACGACAGCAGTTTTAGCTGCAAAGGCGCGCGCGCAATCCCGTCCTTTGATGTCAGCTGCGCCCTAGCGGCCTCTATTCCCGCCGCGTCCATCGTCAAGCGCGCCGTCCGTGCGCTCTTCTCCTGTACGCGCGAGCCGCGAAGCTGCGCCGGGATCATTAGGCGCAGAGCGTCGATAAGCCGGCAGCAATATTCGTCCTTCATCCATTTGGCGAGCTCAAGCTGCTCTATACTAAGCGCCGGATAGTCCTCGAGCACGCCGGAGACATCCTTTAACGCACCCGCGAGGCCAAAGCCCTCTGGCAAGCCCGATTCGTCCGTCTCGGATACGACAAAGCCCTCCGTTAGCTTTTCGCCGCGCCCAAAAGGTACGAGCACACGATATCCGGGTATCACAAAAGAAAGCGGATCGGGCAGCCTATACGCGAAAACACGATCCACATTCACATGCGCTATATCTACGATTACGTCTACAATTCTTGACACGCATATATTTTACAGCCGTGCGATATGGTGTGTCAAATGGCCCAAGACTGCAAAATGGCATTTTTTCCGCAAGATTTTAATAATTATTATGCCGCGTAGAATTCCCGCACAGCCTCAAAGAACGCGTCGATATTCTCCCATGGGGCCATTGGCGGGATATCGCAGCCGGAGGAGATGACGAAATTCGGATATTTCGCGCACTCCGATAAAACGCGCTGCGTCTCTTCGCGAACGCTGTCCGGCGTACCGTTGCGGAATTGCATAGACGGGTCGACGTTGCCCATGGCGACGATATCCTGCGGGATATGTTTCAGCATCTCATGCATAGAGATGGCGTTTCCGAAATGATATGCAGACGCGCCGACGCGCAGGATCGAGTCGATCATCCTGATCGTATTATTACCGCAGTTGTGATATATAACAATAAAACCCTCGTCCTGAACGGTGTCTACGATTTGCTTACTGTATGGCTCTGAAAACTCCTCTGCCAGCGCCGGGGACAGTATACCCGTAACGGGCTCCGCGATGACGACGCCGTCCGCGCAGACTTTCTTGTATTTTTGAATGTACGCGATCAAAAATTCCGTAACTTTACGCATGACGCAATGCACCATATCCGGCTCGTCGTAGCAACAGATCATAGCCTCGGATACATCCATCAGCCGCGCCGCCAGCGAAAACGGGCCGATAACGCCCGCGAAAACAGGGCGATCCATAATCAGCTTTTTCGCTTGCCCGATGGCTTCGATATAATTACCTGTACGCCCCTCCCCTACCGCCGGCACGCGCAGCGCTTCGGCATCCTCTTCGCTGTGAACGATCGAACCCGTTACCGTCGGCACTTCTTCGTCCGATACGCGAATTTGGCTGCCGAACGCTTCCGCTTCGACGGAAAGATCCATCATGCTCATGGCGGCCAAAGCATCCACCCTGTCAGCGATGAGCTTCATACCCCTAGCTTGCGTTTCACTGTCCGCGATCAGCTCACGTACGGTAATGCCCATCAGGCTTATGGAAGGAAACGACAAGACCGGCATCGGCTTTTTCTTCTCAGCCATGCGCAGATCGTTCAGCCATCGTTTCATGTTCATATAAGAATATCTCGCTTTCGTTTTTGGGTATAAGAAACACGCTCGCATGTAAATTGTAGGGGCGAACTGCGTTCGCCCGCCGTATTTACGCGAGCATGATAGTTATTGACGGTTTTTTATGCGCTCTTCTTCTTAATAGCCTCTAAAGCGACCTCTGCGGCAGACGCCGCGTCCGGCGCGTAATAATCCGCGCCAATGCTATTTGCGAACGCCTCGTTAACCGGCGCGCCGCCAACCATGACGATGTATTTGTTTTTTAGGCCGCGTGCGCTTAGCTCACTCATAACGTTCTGCATGCTGGGCATTGTCGTCGTAAGCAGCGCCGACATGCAAATTACATCGGCTTTCTCTTCCTCTGCCCTATCAATAAATACGGAAGGCTCTACATCTACGCCCAAATCGACGACTTCCAGCCCAGCGCCCTTGAGCATCATGACGACCAGATTCTTGCCGATATCGTGTAAGTCTCCCTTTACAGTACCAATAACGGCCTTGCCGACGGGCTTGTTGCCTATTTCGACTAGCTTTGGTTCCAGTACGGATAGCCCCATATTCATTGCCCTAGCAGCTACTAGCACCTCGGGAACGAATACTTCGTTATTCTTGAATTTTGCGCCGATAATCATCATCCCGGATAGCAAGCCTTCGTTTAGAATCTCTTTAGGATCCAGACCTTCTTCCAGCGCTTGGGCAACCAGTTCCTTCACGATCTTTGCCTTCCCTTTTTGTAATAATTCGGATATCTCTTGAATGATCGCCATTTTTTGCACTCCTTCTGAATTGATTCACGGCTTATTGACGTTGATATTTATGATTATAACGTCATAATTGCAATTGATTTGGACGAATTATCGATTTTTAGTAATATTTTTAGATATATGCTATAATACCATTGATTGGAGGCGGAGCAATGCGGCCATATCTTTATACGGTGGTGGAAGAAGCCGTTTTGGATGATATGCTGGGCTCGCTTCAAGCCTGTATCGATATCCCTTTGCAGGTAACGGACGAGTTCGGTAATACGCTTATCGATAAGGGCTCTCAAGCGCGCTATTGCCAAAGGCTTTCCCCTTTCTTTTCCGCCGGCGATAGTTGTGCCAGGCTGCATATGGACGCCGCTAGGCGCGCAGTGGATTTGGGAGAGCCGTATATCTTCGCGTGCCACGCGAATTTAAATCACATGGTTTATCCGCTCATGTCGGGAGGCGCGCTGCTATCGGGCGCCGTGCTTGCGGGCCCGTTTTTACTGGACGCGCCGGATTCCACCATAATCGCCGAAGTGGCGCAGCGCTATACGTTGTCCGCCGGCGTATTGCTGGAGTTGTATGACGATTTAGCCGAAATTCGTGTGCTCGACCCCGCGTCCGCTACTAAAATCAGCAAACTATTATACTACCTATTTTCCAATTTGATTTCGAGCTCGCGGCAGCAGCTTATTTTAAACCGTTCAAAGCAGCTACAACAGGCCAGAATAAACGAATCTATTCAGATGTATAAATCTTTCGGCGAAGCGGCGTCCCATTACCCCTATGAAAAAGAAAAGCTGCTTATCGCCAAGGTAAAAGCGGGCGACGCCCAAGAAGCCAAAGGCATCCTCAACGAGCTTTTGGGCTATGTACTATTTAGCGAGGGAAATAAGCTCAGCGGCATAAAAACGAGAGCTTTGGAGCTCGCCTCGCTGCTCTCCCGTGCGGCGATTGAAGGCGGCGCGGCGGCAAACTTTATTCTAAGTATGAACAACAATTTTCTTCTTTCGCTCAATCAGGCCGAGGATTTTGACGTGTTGTGCCTGCGGCTGCAAGAGATTGTGGAAGCGTTTACGGATACCGTATTCAATACCGATAAGAATGTGAATAGCATAAAACGGGCTATGGCATATATCGCCCGGCAATACCACGCTAAGCTGACGCTCGAGGACGCTGCGGCGCACGTACATTTAACCCCGGCGTATTTTTCGACGCTTTTTCGACGCTCCTCGGGCATCGCCTTTAAGGAGTATTTAAATATGGTTCGCGTGGAGGAAGCGAAACGGCTGCTGGCGAATACAGATTACGCCGTCATAGATATCGCGGTGGCGGTTGGCTTCGATGATCAAGGCTATTTTTCGAAGGTATTTAAAAAATTTACGGGCATGACGCCGCGACAGTATCGATAACTAGGAAGCCGCCCCCGACGATGCGTCCTGAATATTGGAGCGATGTTCTACGTCTACTAGCGAGTGGAAATGTGCAGTGCTTGAAGTAAAGTATAAACAGCAATAGCCGTCAAGCCCACTGGCATCGACGGATTCTTCGCCATGGTACATCCCTTGCAGCGAAGCGGCAACATCCTGTCCGTCTAAATGGACGACGACAGGGCGCTTACTCCAATTCGGTTCGCCGCCGAACACGGTTAGAAATACCTCAACATCGGCCGCCGTACTGCATGCAACCTCGGCATGGCTATCGCCGCCCAGCCTAGTAACGTTGAACGTTCTTTCTGTCCAGCAATCGGTAATTTTTGTTGGATTGCCAAGCTTGAAAAGCGCGTTTACCTCTTCCCAGGGCGTAGCCGCGCCAAAAATCTTGATCTCGGCGTTTACTGAAGGACCGATCGGGATTTCGACAGAAGAGCCAATGGGATGGCGTACGGCGGAAACAGCAAAGAGTCTGTCCATCGTCTCTTGGCCGATGGTACCGTCCGCCATGATTTCATTGAATTCCTGAAACGCAACGACGCACGAGCGCGTTTTGCCGCCAAATACTCCCGTGGGGCGTATGTGGAAGTACCCGAGCTCGGCTAGGCGTGCTTGGACGCGTAAAACGTCCTCCCCTTGGCTGCCGCTTTTTAAAAGCTCGGCTCCGAAGGCCGGCGCGTCGAGGATGGATAGCATTATTAACGCGAGGATGAGTATGGATAGCGATCTTTTCATCGTATTTAGTATAGCATAAGGGATGACTTGCGTCGATAGGGCGAATTTGCTATTACATGTTAATCTAAGTTTAGGTCGCTTCAATTCAATTCAATTCAATTAAATTAAATTCGATTGCCTATCGCGTGCATTCGGCGCGAAAAACGTGTATAATAGACAAGATTATAAAGACGCCGTACGGCGCGGGATGGACGGATTATGGCGTATCAGGCTCTCTACAGGCGCTTTCGCCCGCGCGCTTTCTCCGAAATGGCCGGGCAAGAGCATATAATACCGGTTTTAAAGAATCAAGTGGCTCTAGGGCGTATTTCACACGCATATTTGTTTTGCGGTACGCGCGGTACGGGTAAAACAAGCGCGGCCAAGATATTCGCGCGCGCGATAAATTGTCAAGCGCCGATAAACGGCGAGGCCTGTGGGCAATGCGCGGCCTGCGAATCGGCGGAAGACGACGTCGACGTCGTCGAAATAGACGCGGCCTCCAACAACGGCGTCGACCATATCCGCGACCTGCGCGAAAAGGCGCGATTCACGCCACTTCACTCAAAATACAAAGTTTATATAATAGACGAAGCGCACATGCTTTCGACCGGCGCTTTTAACGCTCTGTTAAAAACGCTCGAAGAGCCGCCCCCGCATATTGTATTTATCCTAGCGACGACAGAGCCTCAAAAGATTCCTTTAACTATCCTCTCACGCTGCCAGCGCTTCGATTTCCATCGCATAAGCGAATCGGATATAGCCGAGAGGCTGCGTTTAGTGCTTGACGAAACCGGCGTCGTTTATGAAAACGAAGCCATATCCGCAATCGCCCGCGCCGCCGACGGCGGCTTGCGCGATGCGCTTTCAGTCGCGGATCAGTGCTTGAGCTTCCTGAGCGGAGGTATTACGCTCTCCGGCGTTTTAGACATGCTCGGCAGCATGGATCCCGGCTTTTTATCAGGCGCTGTCGACGCTTTTAGCAACGGCGATGCGGCAAGGCTTTTAGCCGCGCTCGACGATGTTTCAAAGCAAGGCCGCGATTTATTGTTGTTTATCCGCGATTTTATTATGCGGATGCGCTCGCTTCTTATAATATGCACATGCGGCGATAGCGCCCGCGCTATTCTTGGGGAGCCTGAATCGTTCGCGGAACTGGCCGAGAGTGCGAAGCGTTTCTCGCCTGAAAAGCTGTTGCGGAGCATTTCACTGCTCCAGCGCGCAGAAGCCGACGCGAAATGGCTAGCGCCGGGGCGGCCTGTACTCGAATGCGCGCTCATTAGGCTATGCCGTCCGGAGGATGAAATGAGCCTGCTGGCGCTTGAGGAACGCGTTGCCGCGCTTGAAGCGCAAAGCAGCAAACCAGTCGTCCCGGCGGACTACAACTCGGACGAGAGGCAGACATCCGGCGCAAACGATTCGCCTCCTTGGGCGACAGAGGCCGTCGCCTCTACGGCGCTGCCAAGCGCAACAACCCCACTGCCCAAAGCAAAAACGGAGGCAAAAATCGAAACTGCGAAGGCCGCGTCCAACGCAAACGATATCTTCGAAAAATTATTGGATTTATTAAAAAAGAATGCGATTAACGTTTTCATGTTCGTACGTAACGCTTCCGGAGCAAGGCTTATCGGCGACACGTTGACGCTGGAATTTCCCGAACAATTTCATAGCCGCGTCGATTCGCTCAATATTGAAAAAAACCGCGGCGCCGTGCTCACGCAGCTTGCAAAGCTCGATCCGGCGCTGAAAATCGCGTTTAAAAAGCTTGACGACACATTAGCGCCGCCAGCAGATCTCTTTGCGCAGGCGGTAGAGCTTTTTGGCGCGGATGTCGTTCGAAAAATTGACAGCTAGTAGATTTATGCTAAAATGATATAGATATACGCATACGATTACGGTCTTATAGGCCAATTATATTTAGTGAGGTAACCTATGGCTAGAGGCGGATTTCCGAATATGGGCGGCGCGAATATGAACCAGCTTCTGATGAAAGCCCAGAAGATGCAGCAGGATATGCAAACTCTTCAATCCCAGCTCAACGAACGCGAATTCGAGGCGTCTTCGGGCGGCGGCGTTGTAACGGTCGTAGCTTATGGCCGCAAGGAGTTAAAATCTATCGTGATCAAGCCCGAAGCCGTCGATCCGGACGATATTGAAATGCTTGAAGACCTCGTGCTCGCCGCCGCAAACGAAGCGCTGCGCGTAGCGGACGAAACGGTTCAAGCCGAGATGTCGAAGGTTACCGGCGGTATGAATCTCGGGTTTTGATGGGGTCGCTTGAACCGGTAGAAAAGCTGGTTCGTGAATTAGCCAGGCTTCCTGGTATTGGAACGAAATCCGCTCAGCGGCTGGCCTTTCATATGCTCATGCAGGACGGCGGGCTTATGAAAGACCTTGCCGCAGCTTTGCTTAGCGCCAAGGAGCGCGTCAAACGCTGCGCCGTTTGCGGCAATTTAGCGACGGAGCGGCTTTGCCCCATATGCGCCGATCCAAAACGCTCTTCCGATACGCTTTGCGTCGTACGCGACGCCCGCGATGTGCTTGCGCTCGAAAAGGCACGCGAATTCCGCGGGAAATATCACGTTCTCGGCGGCGTGCTCTCCCCTGTCGACGGCGTAGGCCCGGAACAGCTCAGCATAGACCCGCTTCTTAAGCGTATTAAGGAAGAGGGCGTTCAAGAAATTATCGTTGCGACGAATCCCGACGTAGAGGGCGAGGCGACGGCGCTCTATCTCGCCCGCATCATAAAGCCTTCAGGCGTACGCGTAACGCGTATCGCGCATGGCGTTCCTATTGGCGGTAATCTCGAATATGTCGACGAAATTACGCTCTCCCGTGCGCTCGCGGGGCGTAGGCTGATGGAATAATTCAATAACGCGTCCCAATCATTTATTGATGAACTTTCTATGAACAATAAGCCAGGCGGAAACAATTTCTTGATATTAACGTCTAAACTATCGTAGTAGGGGCGGCCTTTGGCCGTCCGTGATAACCACAACGGTTCGGAAATCACTCGGACGGCCAAAGGCCGCCCCTACAGTAAATTGTAATTTATAATGGGTTATAATTGGTGGAGGCAATATGAAAATTCGCCTTACAATAATGCTTATCGCGATATTGATAATAATCGCCGCCGTCTGCGGCTCGCTTTCCGCGTGCGCGTTCCGGCCGGATATGAGCGAATCGTTAGTTTCGCCGGATATTCTGCCCGCTACGGGGCATATGTTGCTTCAGCCGAGCAGCGTGGACGCGATTCCCGCGCCCGACATCTACTGGATGTACGGCGATAATTTCAGCCAACTTATCATGGATTCTCATCTAATAGTCGTAGGCCGCGTAAAATCATCGCGCGAAGAGGCCGCGTTTCTTTCCATAGATAGCGAAGCAGCCCACGAAGTTGTCCGCGAAACGGTTACTTTTTTCGATGTGGAGCCTATTCAAACTATAAAAGGGCTTGAAGCGGATCAAACGCAGACTATTCGAGTGGCCAGCTATGTCGATATCGCTCATAGCACGCTCGATTTGAATACATTGCAACAAGTGGAAACATCGGGTCCTCTTGCGAAACCTAAAGACGCCGCCATTTTTTTCTTGAAACAAGTCGGTAGCGGCGTCTATTTCCCCGTGAATATGATCCAGGGCGTTATTGAGCTTTCTGGTACGCAGCTTATGCCGCAAGCCGGTAACGAAGTAATTAGCGCCGGATCCGAGCTCGCGGACTTTATCGATTCGGCAGAAGCCGTTATGAACTTCAAGGACGAGCCTACAAATTCGAGTAACCGCCGATTCAGCGTCGAAGATGAATAGGCTTACGGTAGAATTTCGACAGTAGTACCCGTTTGGGCATATTCCCAAAGAATTCGAACGTTATCGTCCGAGATGGCGATACAGCCTTGCGTAAACTCGCGGTCGTCATATTTTCCGTGGATGCCGATCGCTCCGCCCAAAGGCGTATCCCAAGGCGGGCGCTTGCAGTCGTCTATCGCCTCAATGATCGCGTTGCGAGTACTTCTATCTATTAGCTCGTCTTCATACCCGGACTTTGCGTCCTCGGCGTTTGGATAGCTAATACCCATAAAAAGCGTATTCTCCGTTTCATCTTTGCGGGAACAGATATAATAATTGCCCTCGGGAGTGCGTTTATCGCCTTCTTTTTCTTTTTGGCCTTCGGCTTCGCCGATACGAATCGGGAATTTGCCGATCAAAACATCGTCGCCGTAGAGTTCGAGCGTAAGATCGGCTTTTTTTACGATGATATGAATATTTTCCGGTTCGGTTTCAGGCTCGGAAAAGAATTCTTCGGCGGGAGCGGACTCCGGCTCGGATGTTTGCTCCGGCGTATCGGCTTGAGCGTCCCCTTGTCCTAAAGAGCTTATATTGACAATAGGCCTTGGCTCCGGCTCCGGTAAAACGATTGGCGGCAGCGCCGCCTTGACCGGTACAGCTTCATTGCAACCGGACAAAACGCAAAACGCCGAGATCATCAACAGCGAACATAGACGCTTCATCTGCCCCACACCTTTTGATATATTTATATAGTGTAATTATAACATCGATATATAAATAAATAACGTGCAATCTTTGGATGAAATGTAAACACTTCGACTAGTTTTGCTGAATCGTAGAGGCGGAGTTCTAACCCCGCCTCTACAGATGGTCGTTTTATCTAATCGGCTCCAAGCTCGCTTGGAAATGTCGAAGCACCGGAGGTTCCCACGTAATGCGATAGCCTCTAAGCGTATTTGCGCGCTTTTTTATTTCGATTAGCGCGTCGGCGATGACGTCCAGATGCGCCTGCGTATATACCCGGCGAGGAATCGCCAGCCGCGTAAACTCGAATTCCGAGCGCAATTGCTTGCGCGTATCCGGGTCGTTTCCCAGCATATACGAGCCGATATCGCAGCTGCGTATTCCGGCCTCCAAATATAGCTCCAGCGCCAAGGTTTGCCCCGGATATTCATAATACGGAATATGAGGCAATAATGCCGCCGCGTCCACGAAAACGCCGTGCCCGCCTACCGGCGCCTGATAGGCGATACCAGCGTCGTCCAAAAGCGAGGCGAGGTATTCCATCTGACCGATGCGGTATTTCAAATAATCGTCCTCTATCGCCTCGTAAAGGCCGATAGCCAGAGCTTCCATGTCGCGTCCCGCCAAACCTCCATATGTGTAAAAACCCTCGTAGGATATGCAGTTTGCTTTGATGCCTGTTACCAGCGGGGAATTGGCGTCCTTTGTGCCAAGAATGCCGCCGATATTGACGATGCCATCCTTTTTCGCGGACATGCTGAACATGTCGGAATAGGAGAACATCTCTCCAACGATCTCTTTAATGCTCTTATTTGTGTACCCCGCCTCGTCGCGTTTAATGAAATACGCGTTTTCCGCGAAGCGCGCGCCGTCTATATCCAGCGGTACGTTGTATTTTTGGCATATTGCGTAGGTTTCCCGAAGATTTTGCATCGAAACGGGCTGACCGCCGGCCGAATTGTTTGTAATAGTCATGACCACCAGCCCCACCTTTTCAGGGCCGTATTCAACAATTAGCTGTTCCAGCTTTGCTACGTCCATGTTGCCCTTAAACGGCGCGCGAATCGACGGCGACTTTGCCGCATCCACAACGCAATCGATCGCCCGCGCGCCTGCTAGCTCAACATGCGCGCGAGTGGTATCGAAGAACATGTTGGATATGGCGACCATGCCTTTCTGCAAAAGCAGCGGGAAGAGCACCTTTTCTGCCGCGCGGCCTTGATGTACCGGCTGTATATAGCCGTAGCCAAAGATATCGCGGCAAGTATCCTGAAGCCGATAGTAGCTGCGCGCGCCCGCGTAGGCCTCGTCGCCGGATAGAATCCCGCCCCACTGCTCCGAACTCATCGCGTTTGTGCCCGAATCTGTCAAAAGGTCGATGTACACGTCGTCGCTTTTTAATCCAAACAGATTGTATTTCGCGGCCGCTATTCTCTTCTCNNGTTTCCACCATCTTGATGCGGAACGGTTCCGCGGAGTATTTGATTGCCATAGTAGACCATCCTCCCTATTCCCTGTCGAAAGTAATTTTGGGCTTTACCCATTAATCCATTTCGAGCATGGGGCTATCGTTTCCTTCTTGAAAAACATTTCATGTGCGTTTATTGACTTGACAAATAGGCAATAGGTTGCTATTATATTGGCAACATATTGCTTATATTATTCTTTAGGAGCGATACGGATGAAGATACCCGATAGAAGCGATTATTTATTGTTTGGAGGCGTATTTGCGCTTGCCAATAAGCTGCAGTTCGTTGGCGATAAAATAGTAGATGGGCTGTCAACAAAACAATGGTTTATGATCCGCAATATAATTGATATGCCTAGCGACCCGCCCCCTACCATTACGCGTATCGCTCGCGAAATGGATACGACGCGTCAAAATGCCACAAAAATGCTGGAGACGATGGAGCGTGAAGGTCTTGTTGTCATAGAGGGCAACGAATCCGATCGCCGCAGCCGAAGCGTCCGCTTAACGGAATCTGGGCTATGCCGAGCAAAACAGGTTTCTGAGAACAGCCAGAGCTTCATGAAACAACTTTTTATGGGAATCGGCCCGGAGGAACTCGACGCCGCCGGAAAGGTATTACTAAAAATGTTTGAAAATCTATTGAAAATGCAGGAGGAGTTGTTATGACGGAGCATACAACGCGCCGCCGGCCGCGGTTTTGGATTCTGATTGGATTGCTTGCGCTGGTAGTAATTGTTATTGTTGCTGTCGCTATGAATCTGCCTAAGCCTCTATCCGTTAGCGACGCGAGCTTTGACCTTAGCTCTATCGAGGACGGTATTTACGGGGGTGAATATAATAACGGGCTTGTGTTCGTAAGGGTGGAAGTGACGATACAAGGCAACACGATTGCCGGGGTGCGCATTTTGGAGCACCGCAACGGCATGGGCCAGCCGGCGGAGGCCATTACGGAGAAAGTGGTTAGCAGCCAGAGTTTGGAAGTGGACGCGATATCCGGCGCGACTATGAGTTCGCAGACAATCTTGAAGGCCATCGAAAACGCGCTTATAAATAGTTAGGAGGGTTTTTTATGAACGTATACATTATCTGCAACAGCAAAACCGGATTTACCCGCAGGTACGCCGATTGGATTGCCGAGGAGACCGGCGGAACCGTAATGTCCTATGAAAAACTAGGCAAAACCGGGATAGACGCGGAGGATATCGTTATCTTCGGCAGCCGCCTTCACGCCGGGAGGATTGAGTATCTCGACAAGATTAAAGCCCGGCTCAAAAGCCACAGGAGGTTTATCGTCTTTGCAACCGGCGGCGCGCCAAACGCCGCTGCCGAGGTACACGAAAAAATAAGGAATATGAATTTTACAGAGCAGGAGCGCGTAACCATACCATATTTCTACATGCAAGGCGGCCTCAACTACGAAAGAATGGGTATGCTTGACCGGATTTTGATGAAAACGGCGGCGAAAGTGATGAGCAATAAGAAAACCCTAGGCCCGGAGGACGCCGGCTTTGCAAAGGCAATTCGAAGCTCCTACGATATTGCGTCCCGCGAATACATTAGGCCGTTGGTGGAGTATCTGAAAGCGAGTATATAAATACAAGAGGGCGGAGAAGCAATGCGCTTTCCGCCCTTCGGGGGTCAATCGTTGGTATAGCCCTATCTCCCCAGCCAGTTCGATATGATGATCTTTAAATCGCCGTTAATGCCGTTTGATTCGACGTCGGCGCTTGGAACTAGCGGAATCGTGGCGACGACTTCGCCATCGCGCTTCAATGTAATCGAGCCGACGGGCACATTAGTTGAAAGCGGCGCGGCGAGCTTATCCGGGGCGTCTATAACGCGTTCGATCCCCTTTTCCTCGCCCTTTTTCAATAGCTGCGCGTAGCTTTCCGCGACGACGAGATTCACCCGTCCGGCATCGCCGCCGACTACTTCGACATCTTTTTTCACGATCTCGCCCGCTTTTATAAGCGACGTGGATTTGTACGTTGCAAAGCCGTAGTCGAGCAGCTTTTGCGCGTCGGCCTGTCGGGATTGCGCGTCGGGCGCGCCCATAACGACCGCCAGCAGCCTGAATTCGCCTCTACGAGCCGTGAATACGCCCGCGTAACCCGCGCCTGGCGCCGAGCCCGTTCCAAGACCGTCGCAGCCGGAGTAGAATCGTACTAGGCGGTTCGGATTAGCAAGCTCGGTCAGCCTGCCGCCTGGGTGTTCGAGCGACTTCACATATTCGCTTGAAAGCGATAGATAATTCTTGTGTTTCGTAAGCTCGCGTCCTATTTTGACCAAATCCGTAGGCGACATCAAAGCTTCCTGATAGTTTCGCCCGGTCGTATCTACGAATGTACACGAGAGCCCAAGCTCTTTGGCCTTATCGTTCATGTTTTGAACCATCTTCTCTTCGACTCCGGCTACTTTTTCCACTAAGGTCAGGCACGCGTCGTTTGCCGACACCATAGCGACAGCCTGCAAAAGATCCTTGACGCTGTATTCCGTGCGGTCGAGAAACGCCGTTGAACCGCCAAGGCGCGCGGCCGCGTCGGAAACGAGCGCTTTTTCTGTCATAGCGAGCTGGCCTGATTCCTGAGCTTCCATGATTAATACGGATGTCATAAGCTTATGAAGCCCTGGCGCGGGATACGGAGTATCCGCGTCCTTTGCGAATACGATTTCACCGGTCGCGGCATCCATCAAAACCGCAGCGCGTGAAGCCAATCCAAGAGTATCAGCTTCAGGCGCAAATATGTCCTCAGCATCAAAGATAGCGCTTGATACGCCGGAAAACATGATGAGTACGGTCAAAACGAGCGCTGCCGTCTTTTTTATATTCATTTGGATTCCTCCTAGCCGTCCTTTCGTTCATGCGAAATATTATATCTAAAGCTTGTGCATTTATAGGCCGGATATACAAGAAGCCGCCCTTGGTGGGCGGCTAAATAATGTCGCTTTTGGTTTGCTTTGGAAGCTCAGATTACTTCGCTTATTAGTATATCAAGCAATTTGATGAAAGTCGCTTTAACGCGGTTCGCGGTTTCCATGACTTCCGTATGTACGAGAGGCGCATCCAAAATACCCGCCGCCATATTCGTAATGCACGAAATGCCAACGGTTTTCATTCCGCAATGCGCCGCGGCGAGCGCTTCGGGTACGGTCGACATGCCGACGGCGTCCGCGCCCATCACGCGCGCCATGCGAATCTCAGCTGGCGTCTCGTAGCTTGGCCCGGAGAACATAATATATACGCCTTCGTGTAGCTCAATACCGGCCTTTTTTGCCTTTTCGATTAGCGCCTTGCGCAACGCCTTGTTGTAGCACTCGCTCGCGTCGGGAAAGCGTGGGCCGAATTCGTGCAAATTCGGGCCAATCAAGGGATTCGAGCCGGAATAGTTGATATGGTCGCTGATAGCCATCAGCGCGCCTTGCTTGAAGGACGTATTGATCCCGCCCGCAGCGTTTGTAAGCACAAGCGTCTCGACGCCAAGCTTTTTCATAACGCGCACGGGAATGACTACCTCTTGATGTGAATAGCCCTCGTACGTATGGAAGCGGCCTTGCATCGCTATTACGCGTTTGCCGAAGCGCTCGCCTATTACGAAGCGTGAGGCGTGTCCTTCGACGCTTGAAACCGGGAAGCCCGGAATATCCTTATAATCGATAATTTGCTTATTTTCCAGCGAATCGGCGTAGTCGCCCAGCCCGGAGCCGAGCACCAGCCCGACCTGTGCGCCATAGCACATCTTCTCGATATACTTCACCGCGCCATCGATTCTCTTTTGCATAGTCTTCCTCCTGAATATCTCTTAATGGTATCTTTATGGTATCTTAAACGCATCTTCCCTGTATCTATTCCATAGGTAAAATCCAAGCCCTGGAATAAATGATGCCCAAAACATGATGATAAGCCATACAAAAAGCGCTCTGCTATTATCGCCGTATTTCTTAGTTAGTCGATAAGCTGTTCCGAAACCAAAGATAATTTGCATCCATGTAACAACAAACCATAAAATACCAATAGCTTGTAGCAATGTTTCTCTCCTAAAACAGCTCCCGAAAAACGAATCTCTTTTCTTCTTGAGTTATAGGATATCGGAGTATCGGCTTCTCGTCAACAAACCGACCACATTTAGATGGCAACCTCCGCCAACTTCAATTTACACGCTAATCCTCATATAAGTCCCCTCATCGCTGGTTTCAAGCTGAAAACGCCCTTCGATAACATAAAACAGCTCGTCGGATTCTTCGTGAATATGAAAATCCAGCGTTCGGCTTTCAACTTGGACGACATTGAGAATATGGTCGTTCAATCGTCCTATTTTGTCGTATATATACAGCTTTTCGACAGCATCGGCAGCTGCTTTCAGATTCACTTTTTTCAGCATACCATTCATTGCCTCTCGTAAAAAAGTTCTCTCAAAAATGACGTTCCTTCATCCCACTTCTCGTCCGTCAGATACTCGTAAACCGTAGCTCCGATATCCGCGAACGTCTCGCGCACGCCTAGATCGGATGGCTTCACGCCATCGCCAGAGACGAGAATCGGCACGTATTCGCGCGTATGATCTGTACCGGGAAACTCCGGATCGCAGCCATGGTCTGCCGTGATAATCAAAAGATCGCCTTCGCGCATAGCGTCCATGAGCTCCGGCAGCTTTTGGTCAAAAGCCTCCAGCGCTTTCGCGTAGCCCTCAATATCGTTGCGATGACCGTAGAGCATATCATAATCGACTAGATTCGTAAAAATAAGGCCGTCTCTGGGCGTTTTTTCGCGCATGAAGCGCAGCGTCGCCTCTATACCGGCGGCGTTGTTCGTCGTATGGTCTACGCGCGTCATACCCCTATGGCAAAAGATATCCTCGATCTTGCCTATCCCGACGACGTCCAGCCCCCGCGATTTTAAAGCGTCGAGGATGGTATCGCGCGGCGGCGGCAGAGCATAATCCCGCCGGTTCTTTGTACGCGAATACGCGCCCGGCTCGCCGATAAACGGACGCGCTATTATACGCCCAACGGCGCGCTCGCCTACCAAAAGGGCGCGCGCTGTTTCACACTGCCGATAAAGCTCCGCAAGTGGAATGACGGCCTCGTGCGCGGCAATTTGAAATACGCTGTCCGCCGAAGTATATATGATAGGGAAACCAGTCTTCACATGCTCGTCGCCAAGCTCTTTTATGATCTCCGTTCCGGAGGCGACATAGTTCCCAAGCGTTTTGCGCCCAATCAGCGATTCGAATTCGCGAACAATATCTTTAGGAAAGCCCTCCGGATACGTGCGGAACGGCACATCGAGCGACACCCCCGCTATCTCCCAGTGTCCGGACGTCGTATCCTTGGCCCGTGTCTTTTCCGCCGCCTTGCCAAACGCAAAAACCGGCTTGTCCACTTTCTTGCTAGAAAAAGCGACGCCGGATATATTCGCAGCGCCCGCGCGGAAAAGATTCGGCAGGCTTGCTTTGGTATATTCTAAAATGTGGCCCAGAGTATCCGCGCCGGCGTCGCCAAAATCCGCCGCGTCCGGCAATGCGCCGACGCCTACGGAATCGAGCGCGATAAGTATTACTCTTTTCATAATCACAATCCTAAGTCACTTTTTCTATACAATTCCCGCCAGTAGCTTTATCCAAAGCGGAACAACAAGCGTTTCCAGCGCGATACCGATAAGCGCCGCCAGAAACGCCGAAGCGGTCTTGGAATAGTATTCCCGAACCCGCCCCATATTCTGCGCCTTAGCGCCTCGCAGCTTAATCCATTCGACGCCGGAACGCATTCCTCCTGCCGCGATATAGAGATAACACGGCGCGAGTAACAGCCCCGGCAATATAACGCAGAGCAATACCGCAAGCGTCCCAACCGCACCTGCGTAGTTTATAAGCGCAAATGCCGCGAATCCTATCAAAAATCCACGGAACATCAACGCTAACATCGAAACGGGGATCAATATTATGCTTAAGCCGCATAGAGCGATCAAGCTCAAAAGCAGCACGTGAGAAAAAAGCGCCTGAAAGAAAATGGAAGAAATAGCGAACGAACCCGTGGACACGTCGATAAAATTTCCGACATATTCCGAAAACGCCATTTTCGCGCCGCCCGGCAAGGCCCCGACAGAATGACTGCCAGCCATAATGCCGACAATAAAGATGAAAAACACGATCAAGTAGTAGACCATGTTTTGCTTCAGGTTATTTCGTATTCTCTCCGATATTTTGCGGATAGCCAGATTCATGCGAAGCCCCTCCCCGCTGTTTGTCCGATTTTATGCGGCGAGGCCCGTAAATATGTTATTATCCGGAGCGCACGGGATATGCCGTGCTGAATATCAGCCCATTTCGATTACTTGGCCGTTAGATCTTGAACGGTTCAGCGACAGTAAAATCGAATCCGCGACCATGGCGATGAATTCGCCGTTTGTCGGCTTGCCTTTGTTTTCTTTTACGGTATACCCGAAATACTTTTCCAAAACGTCCAGCCGCCCTCGTATCCAAGCGACTTCTATCGCGTGGCGTATACTGCGTTCAACGCGTTCGGG
>DBDD01000211.1 GCA_002293365.1 Christensenella sp. UBA941
CCCACGCCTCCCCCCTCCGAGGTCATGGGCGAAAGCATCTCCGCTATGATGGCGCGCTTCAGCAAAGAGGGCGTGCGCGGCGGTATAAACCTCGGCGCGGCGTTTGGCCTTCCGTCTGATATGTACGACTATAATCAAATGGAGCTGTCCGTATCCCTTGCGCCGCCCGACGCGGAGGCGGACGAGACGATCACGTTTGCTCAGCGCGAAATAAAAACCGAAAGCGGCGGCGGCGAACACAGCATGTCCATCAACGTGTCGGGCGAGAGCATCGACTCCGGCGCGTGGTTCGACAATAATAGCATGCTGCTGCGCTTTGGGGACGCCTCCAGGCCCATGATCCGCTACGGCCTCTCCGAAGCGGACGCAGCGGCGATAGCGGGCCTGTCTCCTATGGAGCAATATCAGCTATGCCTTCGCGCCGACGCGCCGTCAGCCGCTATTATTACCGATTGGAGCGGCGCGCTGCGCGACGTAAACGGGCTGCTATCGGCGCATATAGACGATATTTCGGAGAGCGGGCAGACGATGGACGGCGCTGGAAAAAGCTTCGACGTTCATATTCAGGAGCTCGCGCTAAGCGGCGAAGAGGCGCAGACGGCGCTTGGCGCGTTTGTTGGCGCTTGGAAGGGCGATTTGCGCTCGGGCGATATGCTGCGCATTGCCGACTTGACGGCGGGCCAGACATCTGCCGAGGAGGACGATAATGAAGCCTCCGGCACTCTCGAACGCATGAGCGCCCTACTCGAAGCCGGGGACGCGTCTATGACCATAAAAACCGGCGTTCTTGAGGACGGGGACACTCCCGCAATGTTGGAGCTCGCCTATACCTGCGCGGACGGGGATATGAGCATGAAGTTGTTTTTCGTAGGCGGCGACACGCCGTACACCTCGATAGCGCTGCGCTTGCCGGGCGGCGACGGATACGACTATGAAGAAAGGTCGGACGCAAACGGCCGCTCCGCCGCCCACAAGATATACGAGCAGGGCGGCGTGCTGTTGGCCGAGAGTATTTTAAAGAACGTTATTAGCGAGCAAGGCGACAGCTTCGAATCGGAATACAGTTTAGAATTGATCGATTACAGCGACGAAGAGATCCCCGAAGGCGAGAGGATAACGTCAAGCGGCGTTTATATTCATTCGGCGGCGGGCGGCGCGGTAAACAGCAGCTTCGAGGGGACGTTCAAAATGCCTGGCGAGGAGCCCATCGACTATACAGGAACGTTGCGCCTCTCCGAGGATTATGGCGAGCTTGAAGCGCCGGCATTCATCGAGGGCTCCGGTGTAGAAACGTCGACTAGGCGCGAGCTGTTCGAAGAGCTGTATGCTTACGGCGAAAATGAAATGACGGACGAACAGCTTGACGCGCAGATGGCGGAATTCCACTCAACGCCAATGCCATTACAGGCCTTCATCTCCAATATGCTGCTTTTGGGCGGAGCGCCCGATTAATGCACGAGTGAATGCTATCATAAGGGTAGCGGAGGATTCTCGATGTTAATTGGCCACGGTCTAACCAAGCGCTATGGCGATCGCTACGCGCTGCGAAACGCCGCGATTGAGCTTTCTTCCGGCAGCGCGCTTATGCTGCTCGGGCGCAACGGCAGCGGGAAAACGACGCTTCTAAATATTTTGGCGCTCGCGATGCGTGCGGATAGCGGCACGGTTCAGATTGACGAGCTAAGCGGCCGTGCAGCGCGAGAGGCTATCGGTTTCGTGCCGCAGGAGATCGCGCTTTTTGAAGAACTAAGTGTGGAAGAAAACCTACGTGTTTGGTGTACCTTGCCCCGGGCCGCCGCTAAAGAACGGCTGGACGCGCTTTTGGAACGGTTGGATCTGTACTCCATGCGCAAAAAGCTCCTCCGCCGCCTCTCCGGCGGGCAAAAGCGGCGGGTCAATTTAGCGGTGGCCCTTATGGGATGTCCGCGCTATCTCTTGCTCGACGAGCCTTTCGTTGGCGCGGACGAGGACAGCGAAGGGCGGATGCTGGAGCTGCTCGCCGGGTATCGCGATTCGGGCCTGGGCCTCATTATCGTAAGCCACCAGCCAAGAACCTTGCGCACTATAGCCGACCGGGCTATGGTTTTGGAGCGTGGCGAAACGACGTTTTACGGCGCGGCGGAGGACTATTTCGCGGCGCTGGAGGATCGGGAGCTATGAGCCTATGGCGGTGGATCGCGCTCGATCTGAAGCGCCTGTTCCGGGGACGGGCGCTGATATTGGCGACGCTTATTACGCCGCTTGTCGGGCTTATGGTTTTCGCTTCGGTGGTCGCGCCCATGCTGCTAGAGGAAAAAAGGATTATAATTCCATACGCCATTTGTAATGAAGACAGTTCGGAGCCCGTGCGCCAGTTCGTGCGCCTTTTGACAAACGCCGAATCGCTGAAGTCTTTGACCGCCGTCTATCCTGTGAAGGACATGCAAACGGGCTACGAGCTTCTAGCGTCGGGCAACGTAAGCCTTCTGGTACATGTCCCAGCGGATTTTTATACGGATATCAGCACCGGGGGTAATCCGGCCATGTATATAATCGCAAGCGAAGCCCACAGCTTCGAGCAGAGCATAGTCCGTATCACGGTTGATTCCCTTTTGAGCATAGTCGGGCAAAGCCAGAATGTATTACAGCGCTTCGCCGGGGAAGCGATAGACGCCGGGGCCGATGAAGCGGCGGCCAACGATTGGATCGGCGGGCAGATGTCGGGCGGCATCGAGGAATATATGCACCGCCGCGCCGCGCTTAGCCAAGGCGGCATACTCTCAGCCTATAGCGAATATTTCCCCGTACAATATTATCTTTGCGCGCTGTTCTCCATATTCGCGGCGCTCGCTATGCTGCCGGCTTTATATTTAAGCTCCGCCGACATGGGCGGGCCTGTAGTCAAAAGAGGGCTGCTCGCTTCGCGGCCGGCCGCCTCAAAGTATTACCTCGGGCGGCTGATATCCGGCGCGGCGCTAATCCTCTTAGCGCTGGCGCTGCTGATACCAATCGGCGCGGTGACGGAGGAAGCGGACGCGCTCCTTGCGAATATGGCCGACACCGTATGGTTGGCTCTCGCCCCGGCCTTGATTTTAACCGCGCTGAGCTTCTCGGCGCTGGCGCTTTTCCTGGGCGCGCTGATAAACAGGCCGCGCCTTGCTTTATGGTGCGGCTTCTTTATCGTGCTTACGATGGCCGCGCTGTCCGGCGCCTTGGTCGCCGAGGGCGCGCTGCCGGCGCTGTTGGCGGAAATAGGGCGATGGACGCCGCTAAAATCGGCGATGAGCCTTCTTGCCAACTCGCTGTTTTCCCTCGATTCGGCGCGGTACGCGCAGGATACGCTGCGCCTGGCTGCTATGTTTATTGCACTCGCGCTCGCGGGATATAAGCTGGTATTGCGGAAGGGAGCGGCGCTATGAACGCGTATGCCCTCTTCGTTTGCCGGTTAAAGGCTTCGCTGCGGGATTTCGCGTCCATGGCGATTTTGTTCCTCTGCGTCGCGGGGGCGCTTTTGGCGCACTGGCACGGCGAACAAAGGCAGCAGGGCCGGCTAACGCTGGCGCTCGTCAACGAAGATACGGGCAGAATGGGAGCGCGGCTCGCAGATATACTTTCGGAGGAAGAAACGCTCTCCGTCCGGGTTATAAGCGCGGAGGCCGCCGAGCGGCTTTTGATGCAGGATCGCGCACAATGCGTGGCCCGCATCCCCGCGGATTTTTCCGAGCGCTTGCAGCGGCGCGAATTCAGAAGCTCGGCTGTTCTGACGGTATCCTCCGGCTCGGCGTATGCCTCCGCTGTAAGCGAGCCGCTGGTGAACGCCATCATGAAGCTTTGGTTCGAACAACGCACTATATACAATATGGATTCGTTCCTGCTGGAGCGGGGGCTTGCGCTTGCGCCGGAGCGAAAGCAGACGCTGGAGGCCGATATGGAGCGTATATGGCGCGAAGGCCCGCTCATCCGCGTTGAAAATATTACGCTGGCTCCTTCGCCAAGCGCGGCTATGAAAGAACCGGCCAGCATCGCGCTGTGCTGGTTCGCGGCGCTAATTCCGTTCTATTTTACCGTAAACTCCGGCTGGCTGCTTCGGGATAGCTTCCGCAGCCTGACAGGCCGCATACGGCGCACCGGCTTTAGTTCGCCCGCGCTGTTTCTGACGCAATCGGCGGCAGGCTTCGTACTGGTCGCGGGCTGTTTTGCCTTGGTGGGGCTGCTGACAATGAGCGCCGGCGCTTTTACAGAGCTCGTACCCGGCATACTGCTCTATTGCGTGGGCTGCGTGGGCATAGCGCTGACGCTGTGCTCGCTGTGCCGCAATTTTACAGCGCTGCTGCTGGTCGCGCCCACCTTCACGCTGGCGGCGGCTGTGCTTTCAGGGCTGCTGATGCAGCTGCCGGAATGGGCGGGCGTTTGGGCCGCGCTATCGAACATTTTGCCCGGGCGCGGCCTATATGAAGCGTTCGCGGGCGTACCGGGAGCTCTAGCGCCGCTGGTAGCCTTGGCTTGGGTTACAGCCGGGTTACTTTCGGCGTATTTATCACAGCGCAGGAATAACAGCAAGCGAGAATTAACTGACCCAATACTGTAGGGGCGCGCATTGCGCGCCCCTACAAGATTAGATAATTAAGATACACAGATACGAGGAGGCATAAATTTTATGAAGACAATGATTATGAACGGAGTGAAGGAAAAGATACCGCCCTATCCGCACCCGAAGAACTACGCTTATCGGATGTATTGGTTCTTCAACTGCCCCAGCCTGCCCGGATTCGTTCGCTGGGGTAATTTCAGGTGGTTCAAGGAGTTGAGCGGTTCGCGGCGCTATCATTGCGTCGTGCCCCGCGAGATTCTGTTCGACCCCACGAACGCTTGCAATATGCACTGCAAGGGCTGCTGGGCGGGCGACTACGAACACGCCTCCAGCATCTCCTTCGAGCGCTGGGACGAATTGCTGCGCGAGGCGGAAGATATGGGCACGATGGATATGCTCTATACCGGGGGCGAGCCGCTAATGCGCAAGGACGAGTTGCTAGAGCTTGCGAAAAAGTATAACGGGATATGCCACGGCGTTTTCACCAACGCTTCGCTGGTTGACGAGGCTTTTATCGACGATATGGAGGCTTTGGGCAACATCATCCTGTTCATCAGCATCGAGGGCTACCGCGATGAGACGGACTTTCGCCGGGGCGAAGGCGCTTACGAACGGACTATCAAGGTCATGGAGGCGTTAAAGGCCAGGGGGATAGCTTACGGCGTTTCATTATGCTATCATACGAAAAACTATGATCTGCTCACCAGCGACGAATATCTCGACTTTCTGCGCGAGAAGGGCGCTTGGCTGATATGGGCCTTTTCATACCGCCCCATCGGCAAGGGCGCCGATATGTCGCTGGTACTGAACGCCGAACAGCGCATGACGGCCTTCGAGCGGTTTAGCAGCTATTCCGCCAAGCATATGTTTCCCATTGCCGACCTGTTCAACAGCGGGCATAAGACTTTCGGCTGCGTCGGCGGTGGCGACGGCTATATCCACATCAACGCCGACGGCGACGTTGAGCCATGCTCCTTCCTGCATTACTCCGATTCCAACATCAACAGCATGACGCTGGCGGAGGCGCTGAACTCCCCATTCATGCGGGCGTTCCGCAGAAAGAAATTCAATACAAGAAACCCCTTTGCCCCTTGCCCCGCGTTTGACGAGCCGGAGATTTTAGTAGGTCTGTGCCGCGAAACCGGCGCGCGCTCAACACACGCCGAACCTGAAAGCGCCGAGGAATACGCGCAAAAAGCCGGCCCCTACGCCGAAGAGTGGCACGCGCTGACATGCGATAAATGCCTGTGGGCTTCGCCAAAGGCGCAAAAGCGCTATAAAGGGCTGCAAAGGTTCTTTAAATTCAGATGGCGGCTTGCGGGGGAATAGCATAGAGGTATAAATAGAATCGCGGCTGATTCGGGACAATTGACTAAAGACTTTACCCATACTATAATAAAAACAATCTTTCATGGTTGTTTTTATATTTGCACATATAAAGGGTTGATAAGCCGTGAAACCGCCATATGACAATTTCACATTATTGCCGTATGAGGTTTTTTTTAGACTGCGAGCCCATCGGCTTTACAAGCAAAAAGGCCAAGGAATTGTTCGCGCTGATGATAGACCGGAGGGGCGGTTTTGTGTGCGCGTCCGAAGCGATAACCTACCTTTGGGACGACGCGGCCAACGACAAGACCGTATTCGCGCGCTATCGCAAGGTCGCCATGCGCCTAAAGGAGATATTACAATCCTACGGCATATTGGATATAATGGAAAACTCGGGCGGATACCGCCGTATCATATCTGAAAAAATCGGGTGCGACTACTATAATTATCTTAGCGGAGACGCAAAATTCAAAGATCTGTTTCGCGGCTCCTATCAGTAAAAAATAAAGCGTTACAGCTGCCGGATCAGCGTAGCTATTACCTCGTCTATATCCAGCGGCTTTCCGAGATGTCCGTTCATGCCCGATTCCAGACTTTTGTCGATATCCTCCTTGAAGACGTTGGCTGTCATGGCAAAGATGGGAACCGTCCGGGCCCTCGCGAAGTCGAGAGCGCGAATCCGCCGGGCCGCCTCGTAGCCGTCCATCTTTGGCATTTGGATGTCCATGAAGATCATATCATATTTTTCCGGTTCCGCCTCGAACATGCGCACGGCTTCAGCGCCGTTTTCCGCGCAGTCGATCGAAAGAAGCGTTGGCTCTAAAAGCGCCAGTACGATCTCGCGGTTGATTTCAACGTCTTCAGCCAATAGAAGATGCCGTCCGGCAAAGATGCCGTCGATACTCTGCGGCGCTTCATCCCGATAGGAGTCCGCAATTACGACGCATTCGCTGATAATGTCGGCAATAGAAGATGGGAAGAGCGGCTTTAATAAGAATTTGTCCACCCCGGCTTTTTGAGCCTCTTGCTCCACGGCGGCGAGGTCACTGGCCGAAATCATTATAACGACAGAGCTTTCGGGCTTTTCTTCTCTTGCGCGGATATCCCATGTTAGGCTTATTCCGTTTTGTCCCGGCATTCTCAAGTCGATAAAGTAAATATCGTAGCCGCCGCGCTCCTCTACGAGGCGCAGCGCCTCCTCTGCGCCTTGGGCTAAGGTGCAGTCGGCACCGAAACCGGATATTACCCCGTTTAAATACTCCAGCATTTCGGAGTCGTCGTCCACGACGAGAATCCGTAGGTTGTTCCAGCTCGTTCCACGTTTGTCATGGTCGGGTGAGGCGGCTACACGCTCCGCCTTGACGGTAAAGGTCATAACCGTACCCTTGCCAAGATCGGAATCGACCCGTATTTCCCCGCCCATCATTTCCACAATCGTTTTGGAAATGGCAAGCCCCAGCCCGGTTCCTCCGTAGCTGCGCGTTGTGGAGGATTCGGCCTGCTGGAACGACCGGAACAGCTTGGCCTGCTGTTCTTGGCGGATGCCGATGCCAGTATCGCATACCTCTACCTTTAGGGTGCACACGCCGTCCGCTTCGTTCAAAAGGCTCGTATTCAGGCGTATAGTTCCCTCATCCGGCGTAAACTTGATCGCGTTTGACAAAAGGTTTGTAATAACCTGCGCAAGCCTTTGGTCGTCGGCGAAAAGGAGCGGGGGGATTTCGGGGTCGATCTGTACCGTCAGCTTCTGCTGCTTTTCGTCGGCGCGGACGCTGACGACGTTGACGGCCTGCTGCAGCATGCGCTCGAAGCTAAACTCCGCGGGCGAGAGCTCGATCTGGTTGGCTTCGATTTTTGACATATCCAGAATATCATTTACGACGCTCAAAAGGTGCCGGGAGGCGTCGCCTATTTTCGCTAGGCAGTAATCCTTCCGGCTCGACGAGCTGGCGGCCCTACCGATAGCCGTCATGCCGACTATGGCGTTGATGGGCGTGCGGATTTCGTGGCTCATGTTTGCCAGGAACATGCTTTTCTTCTTGTTCTCATCGTCCGACTTTTCGCGCGCCATGTCCAGACGGATAAGGAAGGCAATGAGGATGAACGCGAGCGCTATTCCCAGCAAGGAGAGAACCAGCGCCATCGTATCGATACTGTTGTAAAACTGCGCTTCCGGAACAACCATTCCCAGATGCCAGCCATTGGCTAGGCTATTGAAGAAAACGACGGCGTCCTCGCCCTTATAGCTGACGAGGGGCTGCTCCTTAACTTCGTTGCCCGCGCGCAGTTCCTCGGCAAAGATATGAACCGGCAGTTCCGGATTGTCCATACTACCGCCGACAAAAGCCTGGTTTGGATGGAACAGAACGATAAAATCCTGATTGAGCAGCATGCCGTAGCCGCCTTGCTCTAGTGCCGTACTGACGATTTCATCCCCGATCTCGTCAAGACATACCTGCATGCCGACAACGCCAAGCCTGCTTCCGCTTGAATCCGTTAAGCACCTCGAAAAGAAGAGTAACCTTTTCCCGGCGGCGTCCAAATATGGTACTGTCTCTACAATGCTACCGCCGGTCGCGACTGCCTTTTGGTACCACTCGGCCTTGAGTGCGTTCGTATCCGGAAAGACTACCCCTTCGCCGTTAATCAGCGCCGGCCCGTCCGGGAGGGCTTCGAAATAGCCGAAAAAGCCCAGGATTGTGGGTAGTTCGTTGTTTTCAAGGCGCGATGGATCCGACATACCGTCGATATATGCCTTCAGCACATCGTAGTGGTTGCCTCTAAGCGCCATCATGCGCATCATCTCGGAAAAATTAGTTAGCGTCGCATCAAAAGCGTGCCGATGGGTGGAGAGGCGCACCTGGGCGACGTCGAGCATGCCGTTCGCGTTGTCCATAAGATTTTCGCGCACTATGCCGCTCGCGAACCAATTGCCCAGAAGCACCATAGCGGCGAAAGCGACCGCCACAAATATAACCTGCAAGAGCAAGGCCCGTTTTAGATTTCTTGGCTTCATTGCTGTATCTCTCATGCTGTCGTCACCTATGAAGCGTTTTTTTGCTGATTAAATGACACAATACTGTAGGGGCGAACTGCGTTCGCCTGCGATTTACCACGGGCGAACGCAGTTCGCCCCTATAGCAAATATCTTATAGCAGATACTTCTTCAAAACGTCAATCACCTCGTCTATATCCAAAGGTTTGCCGAGATGGCCGTTCATGCCCGCCGCGAGACATTTTTCAATATCCTCTTTGAAGACGTTGGCGGTCATGGCGATGATGGGTATATCCGAGGCGCGCGGGGCTGCCGATTCCCTGATGGTTTTCGTCGCTGTGAAACCGTCCATTTCGGGCATTTGCACGTCCATGAAGATCAGGTCGTACTTTTCGGGGGCAGCCGCAAACATATTCACCGCCTCCGCGCCGTTGCCGGCGCAGTCGATATTAAGGCTTGTCGGCTCCAGCAGCGCGATAACGATCTCGCGGTTGATTTCCACATCCTCGGCCAAAAGTATCGTATGCCCTTCGAAGGATACTTCTTCATCGGGTTCGTTCGCTTCATCCTTGCCCGATATGCCAAGGCATTCGTCTATACACGCCGCGATAGAAGATACAAACAGCGGTTTGGGGACGAACATATTGACGCCGGCCGAGAGCGCTTCGTCTTGGATAACGCTCCATTCCGTAGCGGAAATCATAATTACCACAGCGTCGGAAGCGCCTGTTGCGCGTATACTGCGCGTCAACTCCACGCCGTCCATTTCGGGCATGCTCCAATCGATGAAAAAGATATCGTACGTGCCTGTTCCATCTATGCGGGAAAGGGCCTGTGCGCCGCTTTGGGCCGTATCGCACGCGATGCCGATTTGCCCGGCAGCCTCTTTAAAGAACTCCAGGATATCCGGATCGTCGTCTACGGCGAGCATGCGCGCGTTGTCGATATTAACGTCCGGCCCCAAAAGCCGTCTTTTCTCCTCCCCGCCGCGGGCGAGGTGCGCGGTAAAGTAGAAAGTGGAGCCTTTTCCCAGCTCGGAATCCACCCACATTTTACCGTCCATCATCTCGACGATGCTCTTGGATATGACGAGCCCCAGCCCGGTGCCTCCATATTTGCGCGTGGTACTGGCCTCGGCCTGCTCAAAGGCGCTGAAGAGGCGGCCTAGCTGCTCGGAGCTGATGCCTATGCCATTGTCCCGAACAGATACTTGAAGCGAACAAATCCCGTTTTGCTCGTTGAGAAGCGTTGCCTCAAGATGGATCGACCCACTGTCGGACGTAAACTTGACCGCGTTCGTAAGTAGGTTGGTAATCACCTGCGCGAGGCGCTGCTCGTCGCCGATCAGCATGCGCGGAATGGCTTGGTCGATATGAACAGTCAGCTTCTGATGCTTTTCATCCACGCGGAAATTGATGATATCCACTACGCGCTGGATCATCCGCTCGAATGTGAATTCATAAACTGACAGCGAGAACTTGTTGGCTTCGATTTTGGACATATCCAAAATATCGTTGATGACGCCCAAAAGATGGGTGGATGCGTCGCGTATCTTTTCCAGCGCATAATCCTTCCTGTCGAGTTCCTCCGCGGAGGAACCGATTTGAGTCATGCCGATAATAGCGTTCATCGGCGTGCGGATTTCGTGACTCATATTGGAAAGGAAGCTCGACTTAGCTTTATTGGCCTGCTCGGCTTTTTGCCTTGCGACCTCTATTTCGGTGACGTCGCTCGTCATTATGATATAGCCGATTTTCTCTCCGCCTTGACCAAAAAGGTAATGCGCGACGCCCCTGTAGTAGTGCCCGCTCTCTTCAACGAACAGAACCTCGGTTTCGAAGCCGCCCTCCAAGGCGGCGACGGGATCCGACTTGGAATCCTTTTCATAGATGCTGACTTCGTCGTAGGACGAACCTATGACTTCATCCAACCGCTTCCCCAAAACGCGCAGCGCGTCGTGGTTCATATAGATGACGTTACGTTCCATGTCGATGATGGACAGCGGTTCGTTTACGCTGTTCACAATACTGTCGGCCATTTCGTCAAAGGAATGAGCCAGGGTGCCGAACTCGTCACGGACGTCGGAGCGCAGCCGGAATTGCCGCTGACCCGAGCGGAACCGGGAAATGCCGTCGATGAGCGTTTGGATATTGTTTGTCAGATAGAAGGATACGAGAAACGCCATCAAAATAACGATGCCGACAAGCACGAGGCTTGTGCCAACGAGCCGGACTGTGCTGTTGAGCAGGTTGTCGCTTATGGCGCCCGATAGCTTTTCTCCTGTCGCCTGCGCGGGGGCGGTGAAGTCCTCGATACCGGCGCCGATAGTTACAAAGGCAAAGCCGCGCATCGAGCCGTTTTGGTTTTCGGGCGCGTACTGGCCGGTATAGTAGGGTATGGCGGCGGCGGTGGTTAGCTTATACAGACCGCTCCACATAATCCAAAATGAACCCGAGCCTCCTGATTCGGTCAGATCCATCCAGCCGGTGCACTGCGGCGCGTTGTCGAGGTACCGCCCGTCCAGCCCGACAAGGCCCATCTGCGTCAGCGCGGCGGCGGGCTTTTTGGTACGCGATTGCTCGTGAAAGACGGGCAAATCGGCCACAAAATCCGTCCACTTTTCTACGCCGCTAGCCTGCCACGCCTCGTAAACGGAGGTTTCCAGCCACGGAATTTCCGCGTCGCCGCTATCCGGATTGAAGCCCACGATGGAATGATGGCGCGGATGGCATATGCTGCGGCATTTGTAATCCCATATAAAGGCGTAATTTCCGTCGAAAGCGCTTGGCAGCGCCGTATACCGCTCGCTAAGCGGCGTTACGTAGTCCACGAATTCCATGATATGGTCGTGGTTGAGCGCAAAGGTTACATAGCCCGCAATAGCGCCGGACGCGTCGGTAATCGGCGTGGCCCAGCGCACAATACCCTCGAACCTTTGGCCGTTGGGGTTTTCTTTGCCGGCGTACGCCTGTTTCTCCGGGGTGAAATTGGCGATCACGGCCTCCAGCTCGGGAATGAGGGCCGACAGCGTTTCGTTTTGGTCTTCGGCCTTGAGCGCGGCTATAATATCGCTCAAATCGCTGCTGCCGCGCAGTTCCGTTTCCTGCTGCCGCAGCATCGCCGCAAGCTCCGTTTGCCCGCCCTCGGTATCCAACGCGGTATAGGCGGTTTTCAGCTTTGCAGCGCCCAGCGCGTCGACGGTATACATGCCTATGGCTTTAGACGGCGTATAGGCTCCGATTACGTCGGAAACATAGATATCGCCGGGCTTTAGCGCCTTCAGCTGTTCAAAATAACCATCAGCCTTTACATACGTATTGTTTCTGTCCGAAACATTGACCTTTTGGGGATTAAGCGGATAGTTCGTTTTAGAGGAATCGGGCGTGACGTATTTATAAACCTCGTTTCCGTCAAGATCGATAAAGGCGATTTCGTCGTATAGAGGCACATCCGTGTGCATAAAGGCTTCGGGAGCCCTGTAATGAAAGCTCGACCCATTTATCTCGTCGTTGTTTTCCTCGTTTGAAGAGACTCCCCCCGGACCCTGATAGACGGCCGGAGTCTTTTCGACCCATGACATCCCGTCCTCCGAGATAACCCATTCGCCCTTGCCAGTAAGCAGGCCGCGTTTGGCGTCCGAGAACGCTCTGTACGCCTCGTCGGAGGGCGCGATGCCCGCCAAAACGCGGATATCGTCGTCCCGCTGATATAAAAATTCCGCAACCGAGGCGGCCAAGTCGGTGGTCATGCGTTCGATATTCTCGATCGCCCCGTCGTTGAGCGCCTTGGATGAGTCGTCCACCGCGATTTCGCGCATCAGGCTGCCCAACGCCAGAATCTGATTCCAGGCGATTGCCGTGAGCAGGATGATGGGAATTACCTTGACTACAAGGAACACTAAAATAAGCTTAGGCCTAAGCTTAAGGTTGATCCTATTGAGTATCTGCCCCAATCCGCGGGGCCGCTTACCGGAGCTGTTTTCCATTGCTGCCTCCCGTTCCGTTGTCAATGCTTATGACTTGCCAACATTATTCGGTGTGTCAAATAAGGACACTGATATAAGTTGGAAGTGTCCTTGCGCGCCATATGGGCGATTATACCAAACTTTGATAAGTTTTACAAATTATTTAATTCAAGCCGATTCTCGCGATTATGACGCAATTATGACCGGGCGCTTGCGCTGTCCATACGAACCTCGTTGCTTTTACGGTACTCCATAGGGCTCGAACCTTCGAGCTTGCGGAAGGATTGCGAAAAGTAGCTAGGAGAAGAAAAACCCACCAAGTTGCTTATTTGGCTCAACGATAAGTTAGTTGAAACTAAGAGCCGCTTGCTTTCGTCGATTCGACGAGCGTTTAAGTAGTTGATAGGCGATATTCCGTATTGCCGCGCGAAAGCGTGAACGAGATAATATTTATTAAAATGTACTAGCTTAGCTAATTGTTCCAACGAAATATGCTCTTTGAAATGGCCGTCGATAAATCGTCGCGCCGCGGCGCAGCTTTTGGGAGATTTAACGTTCGGTTGAGTCGGCGTCATTGCAAAGTCCGTGCGCCGCATGAAGTGTATTAGCAGAATTTCTAAAATATTTTGGCAAATTGTAATATAGCCTGCGGACTTCTGTTCAAGCTCCCAAAGCATGCTGCGAAGGTAGTTCAGTATTTCATCGCGCCTGTTATGGAAGTTAAGTATGCAAAACCGGTCTTCTTCATCTTCCGCTCCCGCCGTGAAGTCCAAGCCGTCGATCCCCAGAACGATGTATTCAAACGGCGCGGCGTTTAGCCCGACCTCCGTGTGATTGACGTTGGGATTGACGACGATTAAGTCGTCCGTGGCGACGGGATATACTAGGTTTTCGATTTTGAATTGTCCTTGGCCGCCTACAACGTAGAATATTTCGGTAAATGCGTGCGTGTGCATCATGCTATGCCAGTCGCCGCCAAATTTTGCCGAGCTAACATACAGCAGCTTTGTATCTTGGCAATCGATCGGTATTCCCTGAGCGTCCAAATCGTATCTTTCAAGCGACATACGCGCGTCTCCTCGAAGTTATTATGTGCTTATAATCTATTGTTAATATATTGCTAATTTGTAACCTCGTTACATTATTCGAGTAAGGTTTATATGATTATTGGCAATATTATATACAATTAGTATTATAATAGCAATATAAATAAAGTTGCAAGCAACAATCCGATTGGTTCTATTTCTATACGCGCTATACTTATAGTATCGAGCGGCTGATCTTTTGGGAGCGGCTCGTGTAGAATCCGTTTAGGAGGAAAAAGTAATGAAAATGAAACGCGTTCTTACAATCGTGCTGACTCTCGCGCTTTCCGCGGCTCTTTTGGCAGGCTGTACGGCTCCGGCTCCGGCTCCCGAGGCTCCGGCCCCCGCAGAACCCGCACCAGCTCCCGCGGCTCCCGCTCCC
>DBDD01000246.1 GCA_002293365.1 Christensenella sp. UBA941
AACGGTTATGAACCGTTCCCTACGCCGGAAGAAACTCGTTCGTAAACGCTTCGTTCGCGGGCATTGGCTTATCGATCAGGCCGTTTTCCGCCATAAAGCCCGTGTACGCGTCCCAAACTTCGGGTTTCATTTCGCCCCAGCGCGGCGCGCCGCCGACGAGATTGCCCGCGAGGTGCTTTTGGCTCTCGACGAGCAGATCCAATTCGTATTCCGGCGCGTATTCCGCCAAAATAGCGGCGGAGCCCTCCGGATCGTCCACGCATTCCTTATAGCCGCGCGCCGTCGCCTTCAAAAAGCTCCTGACCAGCTCCGGATCATCCGATACAAGCGATTCGGAGGCGATCAAGATGGGCGTATAGTAGTCGAGCGCTTCATGCAGCTCCCTAAGCGGCATATAGCCGAGCGTCAGCCCTTGCTGCTTGGCGAAAAGCCCGTCCCAGCCCTCGAAAATCCAGCCCAAATCCACCTCGCCAGCTTGCATCGCGGCCAGTAAGTCGCCGTTTTGCAGCGTCATGACCGTGAGCTTTTCAAAATCCGCTCCCGCGGCTTCCATGCAGGCCTTCAGCACGGCGGATTCGCCCGGCGCGCCCCAGCCGCCGTACACCTTGCCTTCGAAGTCCTTCGGGCTTTTGATGCTTGGGTCGATGGCCGCGAAGCCCGAGTCGTTATGTTGTAATATCGTCGCGATCGCCTTTACGGGCAGAGGCTCGTCGGCCGTTCGGGCGTAGGTTACGTCCTCTTGATAGGCTACGCCGAACTCGCCCTTGCCCGTCGCGACGAGCGTCGCGGACGTACCCTCGGAGGGCTGCACGATTTCGACCTCCAGCCCCTCCTCCTTATAATAACCCTTTTTTAGCGCGACGTACAGGCCGGTATGGTTCGTATTTGGCAAATAATCGAGTATGACGCGCACGGTTTTGCTTTCCGGCGCGGCCTGAGCGCAGCCCATGATCAGGGTGATGGCGGCCATGAGGGCGGCGATAAGCGCACGTTTCCATGGTTTGTTTGATTTTTTCATCTTTTTTGTCTTTTGTACCTTTCCTTTTTAGTATTTCCTGTAGGGACGCCATACATGGCGTCCGTGATCATTAGAAAATGTTTTGTTAGGTCACGGACGCGATATATCGCGTCCCTACATTTTTCGGATCGCATTTTGGGTCGCGGTTTGGGTTGCATTTAAGGTCGCGGGCGAACACAGTTCGCCCCTACAGGTTTGGGCCGCGGGCGGGGATGGAACCCCGCCCCTACAGCAATCATCGCTAACCCGACGTTTTAGACCTTCTAAACCGGTGCCGGTATATCCCCTCCAACGCCCACGCGACAAAATACAGCGCGGAGCTCGTAAGCACGATATAGAGGATAACGGCGAACACCTTGTCCAGGGCGTAGGCGTTTTTCAGCCGCAGCATCAGGAACCCGAGCCCTCTGTCGCCCCCGAGCCATTCCCCGACGACCGCGCCCATAACGCTGTATGTCGCCGAAATGCGCAGCCCCGAAAAGAAGCCTGGCAGCGCGCCCGGAAGCTTTGCGAGCGTGTATATTTGCGTCCGCGTAGCGCCCATAAGCCGGAGAATATCGACTAGCGGGCGGGGCACGGCGCCCAAAGCGTCCGAAAGGCTTACGGCGATGGGGAAGAAGCACATAAGCACGACCGTCGCGATCTTCGGCGCGTAGCCGAAGCCCAGGTAGAGCAGCAAAAGCGGCGCTAAAACCACGACGGGCACCGTCTGCGAAACGACTAAGAGAGGATGCATCGCCCGCTTAAACCACGAAAACGCGTCCATGAGCAGCGCCAAAAGCGCGCCGAGCGCTACGGATATCAAAAGCCCCGCTACGGCTTCGAGCAGCGTCGCGAAAAGATGCGCATTAAGGCCCGGCAGATTGAGCATCGCCGCGAAAACGCGCGTCGGCGGCGGCAAAACGTAGCCCGGTACGCCGAAAAGCCGCACAGCCGCCTCCCATAGGAGCAAGAGCGCCGAAATCAATATGGCCGCCGGAGCCCAGCGTATATT
Organism: Christensenella sp. UBA941; assembly: GCA_002293365.1. Lineage (GTDB taxonomy): Bacteria > Bacillota > Clostridia > Christensenellales > UBA941 > UBA941. The sequence goes on from DBDD01000246.1 coordinate 2,013, forward strand.
TTGGAACCGATTTTTCAATTCATACGCCCTCCTCGCTGCTTAGTATGCGATGATTAATGTAGGGGCAAACCTTGTGTTTGCCCTACTTCTGGGCAGAGACAAGCTCTGCCCCTACAAGCAAAGAATCATTTCACATCATAAAAAAACCCCTTCATACACAAAGAAGGGGCTCGTAACAGTTCCCTACGCCGGCATGATCCGTTCAGGTTCAAAGGGTCGGGATAAATTGTATCCCCTCTCAGGCCGCGCGGCCTCCCCCACTTCGGTATTCAGTTTACAGGGTATAGGATACAGGATACGGCGGAGGATTGTCAATATATCGCCAAAATCTCTCCGAAATACAACGTGTGCTCGTCGCCGTCGGGATAGATCTTTGTTATAAGCGCCTCGGGTAAGCCCTTTACGGGAACGTGTATATTGTGGATAGAGCGGCATTCGATATTCAGACAGCCATCTATTCCCGGTATGCCGCCGTTATGAGGCGTAGTGGCGATCATGCCCAATTCTTGGAACTTATCCATATCGCGCCCGGACTTTACACCGCAGACACCGATTTCCTTCCTGAACTCGCCAGGCTTCGGGATTGCGACGGTAAAGCGCGGGTCTTTATCGAGCAAGTCGTGAGTATAGCGCGATTGGCGCACGAGCACCTGCATCATAGGCCCGTTCCAGATTCTTTGGAGCGCACCCCAGCCTATCGTCATGGCGTTCGGCCTTTCAGCGCCGGCGACGAGAAACGCGCCGCCCGAAGCGAGCGCATCAAGCAGCTCTTTTGCGTAAGAAAATTCGTTTTGCATTGTTATGACTCCTCGAAACTTATAATTATTTAATATCCGGGTATACTAACACCGAAATACCGAAAGGAGAATGAGCATGGATACTCTCGCAATGATACTCATCGTAGTGGGGGCGCTGAATTGGGGCCTTATCGGCTTTTTCCAATTCGACGTTATCGCGGCCATATTTGGCAGCGCGGCGTCGGTCGTAAGCCGTATTATCTACGGGCTCGTCGGCCTCGCGGGGCTTTGGGGCGTCGCGATGCTGTTCCGCCGCCGCCGTATCGGTACCGAGCATCATCACAATTATAACGGCGAATAAGCATATTTGACAAGGTATGTTTATATCAAAAAACAATATCCCGCCCGGCTGCGCCGGGCGGGATATTGTTTTTTATGATTCTTGCATTTTATGTCGCGCTCTGCTATAGTATTCGCGCAGAGTAGAAGCCGCGCGCTAAGTGCCGTGGGATGGGAAGTTGCCCACGGACGAAGGAACCACTGGCTGTGTTCCGCGGTGCGTCTTCGCGTCCGCTGCTTATTTTGGCGTTGCCTTGGCCGCGAATAATAGCGCTGGTTGTGGTTTCGTGTGGACGTATGCGCTCTGCTTGAAAGGAGCGCTTTTTTCATGCAAAGAATCAAAACACGCACACTCGTTTTCTGTGCGATGCTGGTCGCAATTTCCGTCGTGTTAGATGGATGGTTCTCGATTAAGCTTTCGCTTTTCGGCGCATATTCGTTGAAGATCACTTTCGGAATGCTGCCCAAAATGCTAGCGGGCATATGGTTTGGGCCTATTTGGGGCGCGGCTGTGGGCGCGATGGCGGATGTTACTCAGGTGACTCTGTTTCCGGCGGGAGGGTATATTCCTTGGTTTAGCGTCTCAAGCGCGCTTTTCGGCGTGATTCCGTGGCTGTTCTTTATGAAAACCAGTGAGTTTAAGCCGCTGCGCACGTTTTTTGCAGTCGCGATAACGTTCTTGGTCACATCGGTGTGTATTAATACGTTCTTGCTCGTAGTATTCTATGGAAGTCCGTGGGAGATAATCTATGCCCGCGCGATTACGCAGGCCATAATGATACCGGTACATACGGTTTTATTGCTGATTATTGATAGGTCGATGCGGCTTGTGAAGCTTAGGCCGAGGTGAAGGAATCCGCACATTACGCGGTGAATAACCCAGCATGATTCTATTAATAGCGCTTGCGATATTGCTGGACGCCGTCTTTGGCGACCCGCCTAAGCTGCCGCATCCCGTTTCGCTTATCGGCAGGCTGATAAGCGCGCTGGAAAAGCGCTTACGAAAGTGGGCGGAGCGGCGCGATTCCGAGCGGGACGTCCAGAGGCCGTCCCCTACAGGCTTGCATCATTTGCGTAGGGGGCGGCGTCCCCGACGCCCCGCTAGGATCAACGTCCGTATTTATACCCGTCAGCCGCGCCTGCATATCCGCCAAATTCTTAATCTTCTCCAAAAACCACATATCGATTTTCGTAATATCATAAATGGCCTCGAGCGATACTCCCCGTAAAATCGCCTCGTGTATGACGAAAAGCCGCTCGTCGTCGCACCGCACCGAACATGTTGGCAAGGGGGACGAAGCCACGGATGAGTTTGGCGCCGCCTTGGA
>DBDD01000322.1 GCA_002293365.1 Christensenella sp. UBA941
TTATACACGCCCGGAGGAAACGTATACATGTTTAACGGCCATAAATGGCAAAACGTTAGGATTGCAAGAATATCTCAACGCGCTAATATTCAATTCGCCGTTGCGCTGGGCGGCTGCCTTTTGCTGCTGCTCGTAATGCCTATCGTGGCTAATGCGCCGCAAAGCGCCGTTAGGCTGCACGTTATCGCGCACAGCGACAGCCTTCTTGACCAGTCGATAAAGCTTTCCGTTCGGGACGCCGTGCTCGGCGCTATGGGCCCCGCGCTCGAAACTGCTCCAGGCAAGGCCGAAGCCCGCGAGCAGCTTTTGAAAAACGGCGATGCGCTCCAGCGCGCCGCCGAAAGCGCGCTTCAAGAACGCGGAGCGAATTATTCGGCGCGGCTGTACTACGGCGACGCCGAGTTTCCAGACCGCATGTATGGCTCCCATTATTATCCCGCGGGAGAATACGAAGCGCTGCGCGTCGTTCTTGGGGAAGGAGGCGGGGAAAACTGGTGGTGCGTTATGTTTCCGCCGCTTTGCCTCGTGGATTTAGAGCAAGCGGGCGAACCCGCCGTAAGCGATGAGATTGTGTTTGAAAGCGCGCTTGCTAAGCTGTTCGCGTCTTCAAAGTAATATCGAACAATTTGTTGTAGGACAGGGGCTCTGCTCCTGCCGCTTACAAGCCCTGTTATCTTTCTTGGCGCGAGCAAGTCCCCGCCCTATATTTGCCAAGATTTAGTGTGAACAGCGTAGTACGGGGTGTCTTCAAATAGACAAAAGGACCAAAAGCAGGTAAACTAAGGGTATGAGACGACATGAATTAAGCGAAGAACAATGGGAACGAATCAAGGATAAGCTGCCAGCGGAACGAAANNTGTTTCGCGGCGGGAGCAGAGCCCCCGCCCTACAAATGTATTACAAAAAATGAAACCGGGCCAGAGGCCAGGCGACCGCCATGGCTTTTCCTATAACGCGCTCCATAGGGATCGGGCCGACGCGCGGATCGCGCGAATCGACGCTGCGGTTGCGATTGTCGCCGACGACGAATATATACCCCTCGGGAACGAGAACCGGATCCGCATCCTGTGAAATGACGCCGCTCCAATAGGCGCTTTCGTCCAGACGCCCGCCGTTTATATGGATTACGCCGGAGCGTACCTCGACGCTTTCGCCCTCCAGGGCGATAATACGCTTCACGTACGCGCGCTTGTCGCCCGGATAGCGGCAAATAACGATTTCGCCGCGCTCGGGCTTTCGAAGATGATAGCTGATGCGATCCACTAAAATTTGTTCGCCGGAAAAGAGCGTCGATTCCATACTGGGGCCGTCTACGGGAGTGATTTCCGCGATGAATATGCGCACAAGCGCGAAAACGGCCGCCGCGATGATAACAAAGTAAAACGCCTTGGTAATATTATTGCGCCGGAAAAACGCTTTGAACTTGGCCGCGCCGCGCTCCAAAGCACGCCGCAGCTCTTCGAGTATAAGCCCAAACGTCCCCCAACGCATAACATACAGTCCTTCGTAACGCGAAAAATAACCTTGGTTTACCCGAATTGATGTAGGGGCGAACTGTGTTCGCCCGTAAAAAATAGATGCCGTATTTAGGCCACGGGCGAACGCAGTTCGCCCCTACAGGCAGTCCTGTTAATACGGCACCCCCAGTGTAAACCGCGAGAGCGGCCACAGAATCCCCTGGACGCGCCCGACGATGTGCGAATACGGGATCGGCCCGACTTGCCGGGAATCCTGGGATAGATTGCGGTTGTCGCCTAAGACGAAGACCGAATCTTCCGGTACGATGCGCGGCGACATGTCGGAAAACATCATACCGTCCCACCATAGGCTTTCGTCGAGCCGCTCGCCGTCTATGAACACCGCGCCGCCCGCAACCGAGATCATTTCGCCGGGCAAGCCTATTACGCGCTTGACGCAGGTATCCGTGCGCCCGGGATAATGGCATATGAGCACGTCGCCCCTTTGCGGCTCGCTCCAGCCGTACGAGAGCTTTTCCACGAACATGCGCTCGTTGTGGTTTAGCGTAGGTTCCATGCTCGGACCGTCGACGCGCGTGAATTCGAGCAGAAACCCCTGGATAAACAGCGCCGCCAGAATCGCCACGGCAAACGTGAGGACGAGGTCGAGCGTATTCGCCGCTTTATAGGCCGGCTCTTTCTTGCGCATTTCGTATACGAGCAGCCGGAGCTCTTTCAAAGCGCGTCTGCCCGGAATATCGTTTTTGATCGTCGTTCCCTCTTTTCAGTGGCAAACCCTTTGTGAATATTTGTCTGTAGAGAACGGTTTAGAACCGTTCCCTACAATTTAGGTTCAATATTTTTAATAGCGCGTACGCAAGCCTCGCGGCTCATCATTACGATATGCCCGCAGCGCTCGCATTTGAGCTTGATATCCGCGCCCGTGCGGATAATCGACCAATATAACCCGCCGCATGGATGGGCCTTGCGCAATTGCACGCGCTCGCCTATATTGAGCTCAATATTCTTCAGCATGCCGCAAGCTATAAGCCCTAGTAGCCTTCGTTCGCGCTGCGCGCGCTCTGTACGCCCAGGAACGGCAGAACGAGCTCAAGGAAGCGGTCGGGCTTTTCTTCGTGCAATAGATGTCCGCAATTGCGGATCGTGGCGATTTCACAGTTTTTCAGCGCCATTTGGAATACAGTGAGCATCTCGGTCGGATGCCATTTATCGTCTGCGCCCCAGAAGATAAGAGTGTCGTTTTCCGTCGCGCGCAAGGCGGATAGCACGTCTTCCTCGTCGAAAGCTTGTAAGGTCGCGCTGATAACGCTCCGCCGCTCTTTTGTCATAAGCGGCTGATAGTATTGCGCGACTATTTCATCGGTTACGTTTGTTTGGTCGAAGAAGTTTTCCATTAAGAGTTCGCGCACCTTCTTTTCGGAGAAAAACATACCCGTAAAAACCGAAAGCAGCGCGCTTTCGTACATGCGTACGTAGAACGGCATTTGCGGCGTGACCCCGCCCGGGGAAATGAGAACGAGCTTGTCCACCATATCGGGGTTTTGTTGGGCGAAGTCCAGTGCATAAATCGCGCCCATCGAAAAGGCGACAATATGCGTCCTGGAAACGCCCTTTGCGTTTAGGAACTCGCGCAGCGTTTCGGAATGCTGCCGGATCGTATATTCAATCTCGGGGGCGCTGGAGTAGCCGTGCCCGAAAAGATCCACGGCCAGGACGTTGAAGTACGCCGATAGCGGATAGAAGACTTCGTGCCAGGTATACAGCGATTG
>DBDD01000321.1 GCA_002293365.1 Christensenella sp. UBA941
TTCGTGCCGAGCGTATGCGGGCTTAGCATGGCCGGGGCAGCGATAAGGGATATGTGCGGGCTGGAATAGGCAGTATTCGCTCACATAGGCGCATTGAATAAGTTAAAGTTAATAAGCCCGCTTATCACTGCGAAAACTCCTGCAATAACCAACCATTTCGGCCACTTGTATTCTTTTTTTGTTATCTTTGCATAAACAAGCGCCGCAAGGCCGCAGATTATCAATGCAAGAGCAATGATACCCCCGACGATAAATCCTATGTGCATTACTCTACCTCCATTTTATTGATTTTTTTCGACAACTCTGCCATCACGAAAACCGTCGCGAAAAGACCGACGCCGCCAATGATCAAGCTCGTTAAAACGCCGGATGCGCTGGTCGCCGTGCGCGCATAGAGGGCGCTAAGCGTGTTCCCATAAAAAGCGCTTAATATAATCGCGCTTATTATCACGGTGGGAACGGATTTTTTTATAAAGCCGAGCCTCATTGACACAATACCGATACCGCCAAGCGCTAAAACGGATACGCCCAACGTTTTAAGCGCGTCCGCCGCCACGCTTACTGTCAAAGTATCTTGGATTACGATAGGCGAAATTGATTCTGTAATATAGAAAACGATATAAGGGACGGACGTACAGACGACCATAGAAACGGATGTTATGATAAATACGAGCAGCAGCTTCGCAAGGAGCACCTTGCTTCTGCTGACGGGGTAGGAAAACGCCAGCGCCGCCCGCTTGCCTGTATATTCGCCGATAATAAAGCGCGAGTACATTACCGCAGACATCGCGCCAAAAATAACCAGACTAAGAATCCCGGCCAAACGAAAAATGTTCGAATAGTTTCTAAACGCAATCCCCCCGGCATTTACAAACTCTTCGGTATTCTCAATTTGCGCCGTACAGGCAATAAAATAGATAAAACCCAGGAGTATAGCGCAAGCGAGCGCGCTTGCCGCCAAATAAGCACGGATATTATTCCGTTTAAGCTCAAGCTTCATTAGCTTTAGCATAATTCATTCCCTCCCCGCTCATGATATTGAAAAAATAATCCTCCAGCCGTATACCGCTCTGCCCTTTGATTTCATCGAGGTAAAGCTCGCACACGACAGTACCGTTTACGATAACGCCTACCATGTCGGCGGTATGCTCAATTTCGCTCAAAATGTGGCTCGACAGAAGAATTGTCATACCGTGCTTTTGAATCAGCGAAAGAAACAGGTTGCGCATATCACGTATGCCCATCGGATCGAGGCCGTTGATAGGTTCGTCTAAAATCAAAACCTGCGGCCGATGTATAAAAGCCCGTGCAATGCCTAACCTTTGCCGCATGCCAAGCGAAAATTTTCCGACAGGCTTTTTGCCCGTGCCGGCAAGCCCCACCATATCAAGGGCAACGCCCGTCCCAAACCCTTTCGTACCCATATAATCGAGGTGGAGTTCCAAATTTTCGGCAGCGGATAAATGCTCGTAGAATACCGGGGCCTCTATTAGGCTGCCGATTCCTCGCAGGACTTTTTCCCGCTCTTTTGTCACGTCAAGCCCTAAAACCATAGCCGTTCCGCTTGTCGGGGATAGCAAGCCGGTGAGCATTTTGAATATCGTAGTCTTTCCTGCGCCGTTCGCGCCGAGGAAGCCGTAAACGCAGCCCTTCGGGACTGTCATGTTGCTGTCCTTGATAACGGTGGTATCGCGAAATTTTTTGGTGAGGTTCGTTATTTGAACCGCAGTTGTACTGCTCATAGCAACCTCCTTTATTCGTAGAGTTCGTTTATGATACTGTCAAGCAAAGTACAAAATATCTTGTAGTGGTCGTAGCCAAGCATATCTTTTTGTGTTAAAATGCCGAGAAGCGCGTTGATAATACCTATCGCTTTTTCTCTCTTCATTTTCAGCTTCAAATGCGGATGGAAAATGGTTTTTTCAATAAACTCCATGCTTTGTTTTTGATATCTTTCCAGCCACTCGGCAGGCGCTTTGTTTAAAAAAGCGATGAAATCCGGACTTGTCCGCTGTACAAATATGTTCGACTTATCATATCCCAGGTAGATTTTTTTAAGCAGCAGCCCCAGCTCTTCTTTGCTCGGTTCTTCCGAGAGCGTTTCCTCCAGTTGTTCCAGCTGTCTTTGTTGCAAGGCGTCTGATACCGCACAAAAAAGCAGTTCCTTAGAATCAAAGAATAGATAGAACGAACCTTTTGCAATTCCGACCTTCATGCAAAGCTCATCAATCCTCGTTCTTTTATATCCTACGCCCGCCCAGCTTTTTTCGCATTCGGCGATTAGCTTTTCTCGAATATTCTTCTTTTCAATTTCGATAAATCCCTTTGCCATATGGCACCTCCTCTCGATATATGTATGACTGCATACGTTTGTTCGGTCATACATATATATATACCAGGCCCACAGCTTTTTGTCAACAACTTTTTTATAATAAAGTACTTTTTCGTTATTTAATTAAAATAGTATGGAGTGGATAAAGAGAATACTGCAAATGCTTTCTTTCGTGCAAGACTACTGCAACGGTGTTTAGCTAACGAGGGGATCATTAAGGGGCAAAGCCCCTTAATGATCCCCAAAAGTGAATACCGCTCTCTCGGCTGCGCCTGGAGAGCGGTTCGGATATAGTGATGCTTTTCTACAGCGCAAACGACTTCGGTTGCGCGCGCTTCATGTAGTCGCCTCTATTGGGCTTCGATTCGAGGATAAGCTTGTCCGCAACGAGCGCGATAAATTCTCCGTTGGTGGGCTTGTCGTTTTTCGTGTATATATTGTAGCCGAATACCTGATTGATATTTTCAATCTTTCCGCGCGTCCAGGCGACCTCGATCGCGTGGCGTATGGCGCGCTCGACCTTCGAAGCGCTGGTATTATAGCGCCGCGCGATTCCGGGGTATAGCTCTTTCGTAATACGATTGATTGTATCCGGGTTCGCGTAAACCTGCCGGACGGCCTCGCGCAGGAAATGATAGCCTTTAATATGGGCCGGTATGCCGATTACCAGGAATATGCCCGTAATCTTCTCGTCCAGCGAAACGGCGGGCGGCGCGGGCAGTATCACGCGCTGCGGCGGCGCGGCGGGCACGCTTTCCGGGAAGCACAGGTCGACGATGCGCTCGTATACGTCGTCCGCGCTATATGGCTTCATCATGAAATAATCCGCGCCGTGCCCGAGCGATTTGATTACCATGTCGTCCGATTTCATCGCGGATATCACGATAATCGCGGGCCTGCGCGCCAGGCTCAGCCGCTTTAGCTGTTCCATAACCCCAAAGCCGTCGAGTTTAGGCATGATGATATCCAGCAGCAGCGCGTCATATTCCGTATCCGACATCATTTCGACGGCTTCGAACCCGTCGAACGCGTAGTCCGCACGCTCGATCTTTTCCTTGCTTCGTAGCACCTCCGCCGTCGATTGCGCCAACGCCTGGTTATCGTCCACAACGAGTACCTTCAGCAGCCTTGACATAATTTTCCTCCTCCTTTATCTTTAACACGCTGCTAGTTACCTCAATCGACGCCTTATCCCCTATTCCAAAGGGTTGTCCAGCATTTTGTGCGCCCTCGTCCCAAGCCCTCCAACGCCTCTACAAGAAATCGCACGGAACCCTATAAAGCGACCCGATATTTCGCGCGCCAACACACAATATATGGTGTTATTTTAGGATTCTGTCATATATATTGAGGTTATCTGCATTGTAACACCGACTTCTGGCTTTTGAGAAGGGAGGAAAATATAGTTCTTTTGTCTTCTCCTGTCGAGGGGTGGGTTTTTATGGCGCAATCGTAAATAAGGGCCTGTTTTCCTTGCAAAATAGGCAAAAAGGGTGTACACTACATGCAA
>DBDD01000052.1 GCA_002293365.1 Christensenella sp. UBA941
TCCTGCTCCCGCGCCCGCTCCCGCTCCCGCAAGCGACCCCGCGCCAGCTGCGGCTAGCGGCGGCTACGACCTGACCGTATGGGTGTTTCAGGATTGGGCCGTAGGCCGCGCCGGCGAGATATTTGAGGAATGGGCCGACGCCTTTATCGCCTCCGAGCCCAGGGTCAACTCCATAACCTATGTCGGCAAGCCCGACACGGAGATCATTTCGGGCTTTATGGCCGGCGGCTCCCTACCGGATATGTTCACCATACAATTCATGAACGGAAAGAAAATTGTAGAGAGCACGGAGATACTGAATATACAGCCATACATGGATGATAGCTGGAAGCAGCAGCAGAATCCGATGGCGATGAGCGATCTTATGACCAATCCCGAAGGTACGTGCTGGGGCGTCCCGCTTACCGCCAACTGTCACATTCTGTTCCGCAACACCGCCATTTTAAAGGACTGCGGCATCGACCCGGCCGACATTCCCAAAACCGTGGACGAACTGTTGGCTCAGTTCGAGCTCATCGCGGCCAAGGGCTATGACGTAATGCCCGATCTGGCAGCTAACGACTGGATTACAAGCGCCTATGTCTGCGGCAACCCCGCCTTGAAGGTGGGCTGGGAAAACGGCGCGACTACCATCACCGCAGATCAGCTCATACCCGGCTTTGAGGCGCTGCAGAAGATCAGCAAATATTCAGCAGCCTATACCTTCATCGACGACGTAGCTCTGGATAACTTCACCTCCAACAAACTCGCGTTCAACATTTTCGGGCCGTTCTGGAATCCGAATCTGGAGGAAGCAGCTAAAGCCAACAGCGCCTTCACTTACGACGCCATCGCCAACCCCTCGCTGGTTGCGGACGGGCCCTACAGCTCCTCCTTTGGCAACGAGTGGTGCGGCGCGGTGGCAAGCGATGACGAAGTGAAAAACGAGATCATGGCTAAGTTTATGTTCTTCATCTCCGACAAAGCGCAGATATCCACCTTCTGCCGCGATATGAGCCGCCCGGTCATGAACGTGGCCGCTATGGAAGAGATCGCGAACGACCCAAACGCCCCATGGATGCTGGGAGTATGCAACGATATCATCAACAACAGCGTGAACCAGGGCGTACCCTTCCGCTGCGATGCCGGCTGGTATTCCGGCGCGGCCGACGCCATGTTCGGTATTTTGGACGGCAGCGTAACGGATCTGCAAGCCGCTGCGGAAGAGTCTATCGCCAACATCAACGAAAACGCGTAGGTAATCGCGCATCAGTGGCTGCGGAGGCGAACTCCGCAGCCCGATCCTTTGGACGATCACACATAAGGGAGATGTTAAAATGCCGGATATATCCGCCTTGGAGCCGCTTACGCAAAAGCGCGGCATCGCAAGATTTTTCCGAAAATACGGCAAGCATTACCTAGGCTTAGCGCCATTTTTCATCCTGTTCGCGGTGTTTATTCTGGGCGCTATGATATATGGCATCGCGATGAGCCTGACGGACTGGAGCACCAAAGCCAACGCCGTCACCGAATTCATCGGTCTGGAAAACTTCAAGAATGTGCTGACGGATGAGACTCAGGTAGGCAGGAGGTTCCTCACATCGCTGAAAAATCTGTTTTTCTTCGTGATTCTGGCGGTGCCGCTTAATATTATAATAGCTACCCTCTTATCGTTGATTGTAAATCAGTTCCGGGGTAGGGCTTACAGATTCTTTCGCAGCGCTTTCTTTTTGCCCTATGTCGCCCCCTTCTTCCTTGCAACCGGCGTATGGCTTTGGCTCATGTCTCCGGGCAGCGGCGCGGCTTGGACGCTCTTCGCGAAGCTCAATATTGGGGCCGACGTTTCCTGGCGCACTACTCCGGGTTATTTCTTGGCGCTGCTGCTGATGGTGGATCTATGGCGCGCCATAGGCTTCAACATGATCATCCTGACGGCCGGCATGAAAAATATACCGCAGGAGCTGTATGAGGCCTCGATGATCGACGGGGCAACCACCTTTCAGCAATGGCGGCGCATAACGTTGCCCATGCTGGAGCCGGTGCTGTTTTTTGTAATAGTCAACGGCTTTATCGGCGCAGTGCAGGTGTATGACATCCCATGGGTACTCTCAAACTCCAGCACGCTCGGAACCATCGGCGGCAAATCCGCTTTTGCCAGCTACCCTGTGATGGAAATTGTGGGGAACGTATATTCCGGAAAGGCCGGTAATCTTGGAACCGCCTGCGCCGAGGGCGTGGTGCTGATGATGATCATCATGGCAATCACCCTGATTCAGATTATTTGGCGCAGCCGCAAAATGCGGGAGGAGGCGTAATCTATGAAGAAGAAAACGACCGGCGCTGCCCGCGTAATCGTGTGGGTGTTTGCTTCCGTATGGCTGCTCGTATGCCTTATACCCCTAACCCAAATTATCAGCGTCAACTTCTCCACCGCCGACAGGGGTCTCGCCTCTACCTTCTGGCCCAACTCACTTTCCGCCGGTATCGAGAATATAAGGGACGCGGTGGATCAAACGGGCATCCTGCCGTCGAGCGCACAGACCCTTATATTCGTGTCTTTTACGATTGTATGTATGCTGCTTGTCTCCGCCTTGGCCGCGTATGAGCTTGCTTGCTTCCGTTTTCCGGGGCGCAATCTGCTCTTCTTTATCATTCTCAGCAGCATGATGCTGCCGATGATCGTCTATGTCATTCCGCTGTACCGTTTCGTGCACGGCCTCAGCCTCAGCGATACCTTGGTGGGTCTGGCTATTCCATTCATCCCTTTAGCCTTCTCCGTATTCATTATCCGGCAGTTCCTGGAGTCCATCCCCAAGGAGCTGATCGAAGCGGCGGAGATCGACGGCGCAGGCCACTTTACGATCTTCTTCCGTATCATCCTGCCGCTGATGGCCATTCCGCTGCTCACAGTCACGGTGATTGAGTTCATGCAGATATGGGGTAGCTTTTTGTGGCCCACGCTGGTTAGCGGCACCAAATGGAAGCCGTTGAGCGTACTGCTGGCCGGGCTTTTGGGCGACGGCTCCTTCCTGACCGGGCGGGTCAAGATAGCCGCCTTGCTTATTAGCGGCTTGCCGCCTGTGATAGTGTACCTGATATTCCAAAGGTACATAGTTGACGGAATCGCCACCTCCGGCCTGAAAGGATAAATTTACACTTGAAAGGATCAATAACATGGCAGATTTAACAAAGCCAATGTATGGATATTGGAAAAAACAGCCGGAGAAATTTCGCGATATTCTTGCGTGCCGCAAGTCCTTGGTGGCCGAGTTTGTAGAGGTTTATCGCGCAGCGCGTCCCGACAGGCTCTATCTGGTGGGCAGCGGTACCTCGCTAAACGCGTGCCGCGCCGCGGCCGAGCACATGAGCGGCATTTTAGGCATTGAAGTGTCTTGCGCCGCGTCCTCGCGCATTCCGGCAATATATGCTGAAAACCCCATGTTCGTCTTCCTGTCGCAGGGAGGATCGTCTACAAATACGCTCGCGGCCATGGAGCGTCTGGGCCAGTGGCCCTACGTCACTATAACCGGCGAGGAGGAAAGCGAGATACGCCGCCGCAGCGCGCATCACATGTTCATAGGCTGCGGCGCGGAATTGGCCGGGCCCAAAACGGTGGGCTATACCTCCTCGGTGCTCAACCTCACATTGTGCGCCCTTGAGTCCGCGCTGGAAACCGGCGCGATTACCCGGCAAGGCTATGATGATACCATCGCGGTGCTGGAGCGGGCTGCGGATAACATGGAGGAGAATATCCGCCGCACCGAGGCCTGGTTTGAGCGTAACCGCGAAACGCTGCTGGGCATACAAAAATATGTTATCGTGGGCAAGGCGTCTTCGGCGGACGCCGCCGCCGAGGGCGCGTTAAAAATGCTGGAGACGGTTAAGGTTCCCGTGCTGGCCTTTGAATTCGACGAGTATCTGCACGGCCCGCTGCTGATGACGGATACGGAGCTCGCCGGTATGTTTTTCATTACAGAGGATAAAGCCGTTAAGCCCCGTATGCTGGAGTTCGCCCGCCGTCACGCCCAATTTTCCAAGTATACGTTCCTTGTAAGCGGCGACGAGAACGCGATAGGCGAGAACGATCTGCATCTTGTTATCACAGGCAGCGCCTTGACAGAGTGCTATGAGTATGTTTTAGCGCCGCAGCTGGTGTCTGCCCGTGTGCCCGTTATTTTGGGGCTGCCCGCCGGAGCGGAGATATTCGACTCCTACGCCGGCGTATGGAATACCAAATACCAGGACGGACGCTGAGATAAGGAGATAGACCTCATGAGATACGTTATGGGTGTGGACAGCGGCGGCACAAAATATCTGGTGCGCGCCCAAACGCTGAAAGGTGAGAATATCGCCCAGCTTCAGGGGCCTCCTGCCGCCCACTACAGCATGACGATGGAACAGGCAGCGTTGCGCGTACGTGAGAACATAGACGCCTGCCTCGCTAAATTCGGCGGCAAGCGCGAGGACTGCGAATGTCTGGTCGTAGGCACTACCGGCTTGGATCAGCCGGAAGATCAAGAGACCGTCGAACAGCTGTATCGCGGCCTGTTTAACTGTCCCTCCATCTGCGTCAACGACGCTGTGGTGGCGCATCATGCCGTCACGGGCGGGGTGGGCGCGCTGGTGATTGCCGGTACCGGCTCTGTTGCCTATGGACGGAATAGCGCAGGCCAGGAGGCGCGGTGCGGAGGCTGGCCCCCGGTTATTTTTGGCGACGAGGGCTCGGGGACATGGATAAGCCTGCACGCCATTAGCCATCTAAGCCGTGTGCTGGACGGGAGGCTGCCAGCCGACGCGCTATCCGAGAGGGTGGCGCAGCGCCTTGGCGTGCGGCGGGGCGAGGATTTGGTGGCTGTCTGCATCGATATCGAAAATAAACGCTGGACAAATCCCGGCCTTTCCGCCGTGGTAGACCAAACTGCCTCGGATGAGTGCGAAAGCGCTATGGCTATTCTATACGACGCCGCCAATCACACCGTGGCTTTGGCGGATTCCATTATTACGCGGCTGACGCTTTATAAAGAGGAGCCGTTTATAGTGGGCGCGTGGGGCAGCGCAATTGCTAAAAGCCCTCTGCACTTTGCCCGCTTCAGCGAAGCGCTGCGCGATAAATATCCTAACGTCCAAGTGCGCATATCTGAAAAGGACGCTGCCGAGGGAGCTTGTGAAATGGCGCGCGGGTATTTGAGGCGGCATGAAAAAGCATTATAAGTGGGTGGTTGCGGCGGTCGCTTGTTTGGCGCTTTTCTCGCCCAGCTTTGCTCAGTATCAGCTCTCGTCTATGGCGGTCGATTTGATGCGCGACCTGGGAATGAACGCGGATCAATACGCCGCCATTCTGTCCGCCCCGATGATTCCCGCCATTCTGCTTAGCCTGGTCGCGGGGCTTATTGCCGACGCAGCCGGAGTGAAGCGGGTGGTGGGCGTTGGCTTGGCTATAACAGCGCTTGGTACTTGCTTGCGCTTGTGGGCAAACAGCTACGGAGCGCTGTTTGCGTGTATGCTGCTCTCCGGCGTAGGAGCCGCAATGATAAACGCCAACGGCGCAAAGCTGTTTGCCGGATGGTTCGATGAAAAGCGGGTGAGCGCGATGCTGGGCCTGTTTATGGCCGCTTCGAGCCTTGGCATGATGGTCGCTCTCGGTACTACCGCTATGCTCCCTGATCGCCGCAGCGCCTACCTCGCGTCCGGCGTGCTTAGCGCCGTGTGTTTGGCGGCCTGGCTATTGTTTATGAAGGATTCGCCGACCGCGCCGGCCGCTTCAACAGGCTACGGCGCGGCCAGCCTGCGTATGGTGCTGAAGATACCAGCGGTATGGCACGTAGGCATTGCGCTAATGGCGCTGTATGGCTGCGAGCTTACACTGAGCACCTTCCTGCCAACGGCGTTGGGGACGCGCGGCTTAACCCCGATAGCCGCGGGCTGGTACAGCTCGCTCGTGGCTGCCGGGAACATCGCGGGATGCATTGTAGGGCCGCTATTGGCGCGGCGCGGCAAGCTTAGGCCGATTCTTATGGCCTGCGCTCTGGCGGCTATGCTGCTTGCGGCCTTTGGCTGGCGCTTGCCGCAAGGGTTGCCCTTGGCAACGGCATTATTCGGCGCGGGGTTATTTTGCGGCGCGCTTATGCCCTTGTTGATAGGCGTACCTGTGCGGCTGCCCCATATCGGCTCCGCATATGCGGGTACAGCAGGCGGTTTGTTGGCCACCATGCAACTTTTGGGCGCCGTTGTGCTGCCGTCTCGCGTTATCTCGCCAATCGCGGGCATGGATATGGCATTGCTTTTCTTACTTGGAGGCGGCTGTATGCTAATAACCTCCACCATGGTGCTGTTTTTGCCGGAAGCTGTTTGACGTTACGTGATATAAACATTTTGTTTGGATTGTCCATATCCCGCGCAACCTTCCTCATATCTTTTATGCTTATTGCCCAACGCCAGCTGTAGACCTTGCCTTGGGTTCCCTGGTTTCCTTGCTTCGTTCTCTTTCTCGCGATTCGTTTTGTGATAACTCAAAAAAGCGCTGGTCAATTTCAAAGATTTTCTTTGATATTGTTTGCTTTGCTATTGACAGCCTTGCAGAAAAGCGATAAAATGCATATGACTATATTGACTCTTTTAGTCATTTAATTGGGGGATTGTGTATGCCTAAGTTCAGCAATACGGAAAAAGAAATTATCCGGCAGAAATTATTCAAAGAGGGCGAACGTCTATTTACGGCTTTTGGATTAAAAAAAGTATCGATCGACGAGTTGATACACGCCACAGGCATTGCTAAAGGTTCCTTTTATTCCTTCTATCCGAGCAAAGAGCATTTGTTTTTCGATATAATCACGCATCAGCAAAAGCAAATGTGGCTGGAAATGGAGGCGTATATTCAGGCTAACCGCCAGCTGCCGCCAAGGGAATTGGTGAAACAGACTTTTATGTGGATGATAGGGCAATTCAATCGTTATCCGCTAATTCAGGGCATGGATAATGACGCCACAGAATACCTCATGCGTAAGCTGCCTGCGGATGTGCTAGAGGAGCATACAAAGGACGACAGCGCCGAATTGCTAAAGTTACAGGAATACGGCGTACAGTTTACTTGCGAAATACCGATGGCGGCAAAGATCATGCAGACTATGGCGATGGGATTTTTCAGTTTACAGCAAGAAAACGAAGCAACACGGCTTTTTATTATGGACACTGTCCTCGAAGGCGTATTGAAAGAGATAGTGAGGGATTAGATATGATAGAGGTTCACAATATGTCTGTTCGCTATCCCGGTGCGAAAAGCGACGTTTTGCATGAAATCAGCTTTCATGTAAAGCCGGGAGAAATAATCGGTTTTCTTGGGCCGTCGGGCGCAGGAAAAAGCACATTGCAAAAGGTTTTGTGCGGCGTTCTTAGAAGATATACCGGTACAGTACGGGTTTTTAATACAGAGGCCAAAAAACGCACCCATTCTTTCTATGAAAACATCGGCGTAGATTTTGAGTTTCCAAATTTTTACGGAAAGTTTACGGCGCTCGAAAATCTAAACTTTTTTTCATCCCTATATCACAATGGGCAAAAAGCATCCCCGCTTCTTTTGTTAGAGCGCGTCGGCTTGCTTGGCGAGGAACACAAAAAGGTGTCAAGCTACTCCAAAGGAATGAAAATGCGGCTGGGCTTTGTCCGCGCATTGCTTCACAATCCGCCTTTGCTGTTTCTTGACGAGCCGACCAGCGGACTCGACCCGGCAAACGCGCGAACAGTAAAGGATATGATATTAGAAGAAAAGCAAAACGGAAAGACCATCATTTTGACAACGCACAATATGCACGACGCCGCCCAGCTTTGCGATCGCGTGGCCTTTATTGTCGACGGGCGGATAAAAGCGCTCGATACGCCCCGTTCGCTACAAAAAGACGGGAGTGAAACGCGAGTTATATATACTCGGATATCAGGAGGGAAAGAGATTGAAAATAGCTGTTTCCTTAAAGAATTAGGTGAAGACGGCGTTTTCATGGCCGCATTAAAAGAGGGGGCTATTACCGGTATTCAATCAAAAGGAAATACGCTAGAAGACGTATTTATTTCTCTGACAGGTAGGGGGTTACAATGAGGCTATTCTATACGCTGCTAAATGACATAAAATATCAGGCTAAGTATGGGTTTTACCTACTGTACGCCTTTATAACGCTTTTATATTTATGTATATTGGCGCTTGTATCGGGCGAGCACAAGGGTATTACCGCTTCTATTATATTGTTAAGCGACCCGGCCGCGCTTGGATTCTTCTTTATCGGCGGAATTTGGCTGCTTGAAAAGGGCGAAGGCGTTCACCGTTTATACAGCGTGTCCCCGTTGCGGCCATTGGAATATTGTATGGCAAAGGTTTTCTCGCTGTCGCTTATATCCGTTTTGACCGGCTTATTGATAACGTTATTTGGATTGCCCGCGCCTGTGAATTATCCGCTTTTGACCTTTGGTTTGCTTCTAGGCTCCGGCTTCTTCACGCTTACGGGGTTATACATTGCGACTTACGCCAAATCGGTCAATCACTATATGATCATCGGCGTAATTCCGGGCACGATGTTGATTGCTCCGGCAATTATGACGGCTTTTGGAATTGAACACTTTTTATTAGAATTGTTCCCTACAAGCATTTTATGGAGGACTATTGATAACGCTGTAAACAATCGGCCATTAGAAATCCTGCAAATTGTTGGGCTTGCGATATGGCTGGCCGCCGCCGCGTTAGTAGTCAATAACCGCATACCTCAGGCACTGCAAGCGGAAGGAGGCGCAGATACAAATGAAACAGACTTTGAAGCTGTTTAATATCGGGCTCCGGCAAACGGTAGGCGACGGTATGCTGCTCATGCTGTTGCCCGCGCCCCTCCTTCTTGGCGCGCTTGTAAGATGGGGCGTACCGCTCGTCAATATGCTTGCCGAAAAGCATTTTGGGTTTTCGCTTGTCCATTGGTATCTCCTAATTGACGGATTTATGATCGCCTTGATTCCTGCCATGCTTTCAATCATCAGCGCTTTTTTGCTGCTGGATGAACGGGATGAGGGAACAGGCGCGTATTATCAAATCACGCCCGTACAAGGCTACAGTTATCTTCTAGCCCGATTGGGGTTGCCTATGGCATGGGCGTTTTTATATACGATTATTGCGGGCGCTGTATTTGGCGTATCGGGGGCGGATTTTGGCCGAATATTATTCACCGGGTTAATCGGAACGGGCGCGGGCGTCGCTGTCGCGTTGATGATTGTTGCTCTAGCAGATAACCGTGTTGAAGGATTGGCTATTTCAAAGCTTATGGGCATAAGTCTGCTGGGGATTTTTGCGGTTTGGTTTATTCCCGCGCCATATTACTATCTTGCCGCGTTTTTGCCAAGCTTCTGGGTTGGTGTTATTATGCGGCATGGGATAGATTTAATTTCAGCTGCATGCGGAATATTGGCTTGCGCGCTATGGATTTTTGTCTTTATGAGAAGGTTTTTGCGGAAATACTGATAGCATATAGCGCGCCGAATCTTTTCGCCCTATCCCTTTAGAGTAGTTCTCGTACGTTTTTATGAAATTCGCAAAGCAAACCCGCTTCGGAATTAATATCATCCAGCGAGAACAATTCCTCCAGATAGAAAACGCCGCTAGGTTGTGCTCCAGCGCATAGCTTGACCGCGACAAAAGCCGCAATATGCGCGGTTAGCAGCGAATTATTATTCCCCTTAACGCCAATATGGCATGGAATTTCGCCCCCATTTTTTATGCCGTGGGCATCAATCTGTACTCCGTAAATATCCGTCCCCATATGCAGCCCTCGCATCAAAGAAAGAGCCAGCTTGAACGACTTTAGCATAACGCGATAGGCGGTTTTAAACCGCAATAGGCTAAATACGCCCAGGCGCTTTAGTATGCTGACGAACTTTGTAGCGAATTTAGAATCGTAGCAAAAATACGATACGGCGCTATCCACGCCCAACGTCTGCGGTACGATAAACTGGTCGGCAAGATTAAATCGATATGCCGTTCTTTTCCCCAATGGCTCCGGAAAAGCGGCTTTGGTTTTCTTTATAAAAGGCGCAACGCTTTCTTCCCCGCCTGCCGTCTTTACAGTATAGTTGCGATTGATATTATCCAATAGCCATTTGACCCCGTCCTCACCGTGCTGTTCGCCCACCCCCAAAAGCAATGAAATCCTTACGTCGTGCAGCTCATCCGCATGCCCGGCTAATTCTTTTACAAGCAGATTTGATAATCCCGGCGCAATTCCAACCCCAAGGACACAGGTACAACGACTATCTATCGCCGCTTGATTAAAGCGCTTTACTGTTTGCGCCACATCGTTGGAGGGCGATATATCTATATAGTGAACGCCGCTTTGGGCGCAGCATTTCGCAAAGTCGTTGTTTTTGGGCGTTAGACACATAACTACCGCCCTTGTATTTTCGAGCGCCTTCGGAAAAGCATCTTTATCATAGACGTCGAATTTCATTATCTCGAATGCGTTGTCGCATTCCTTTGCAAAACCGACTGCCTTCTCCGGCGATCTCCCCGCAACAACGATCGTGTATGGCAGTGCTCCAAGGAGCTTGAGCGTAACGTATCTCCCTACCTGACCATAGCCGCCGACAATCAGAATTCTTTCACGCATATGCAAACCTCATTTTTATATAATCGTTAAAGCCGGCTCTTAAGCATTTTCATCGTCAGTGTATTTGTAATAGCCGCAGGCAAGATTTTCGAGGAAAAAACCATAAGTTTATTGTATATGCCGGCAATCACAGATGATTTTCCCTTTTGCATCGCTTTATATCCGATTTCAGCGACTTTTTTCGCGTCCATTACGAATAATTTGAACAGCAGCGTATCCTCAATACCGGCCTTAGCCGCAAATTCCGTTTTTGTGGAGCCGGGACAAAGAACCGTAACGGAAACTCCCGTCCACTTTAGCTCGGCGTTAATTCCTTTTGAAACGTGCAGAATATATGCTTTCGTAGCAGCATAAACCGCATCGTAGGGACATGGAATATATGAGCCTGTTGAGCCGACATTTAGTATACGCCCATAGCCGTTTGCAACCATATCTGGAAGGAACAGCTTCATCATTTCGGTGGTATACACAGCATGAAGCTGTATCATTTCAGATTCTTTGTTCATATTCGTATCCGAAAAACGCCCGGCTTCGTTGAAGCCCGCGTTATTTATCAATACTTGTACGTTTAAATCGAGCTGTTTTACCGCGTCGAAAACTTGCTGCGCCGCTCCGGGAATTGATAAATCCATCGGAATAGTATGAATTGTGCACTTATATTTTTCATTTATTGCTCCGGCTTGCGCCGCGAGCTTTTCAGCGCTCCTTGAAACTAAAACTAATCTATAGTTTTCATATGCAAGTTTCTCTGCAAACGCTTTGCCAATTCCACTTGTAGAACCGGTAATCAACGCCGTTTTTGTCATGCTTTTACCTCATTTCTTTATGCTGGAGGTAATTATAATATAAATAAAATCCACAAAACATTATACAAGGCATGTTTGGTAGCTTTTAAGGCACGTTTGGCATAATATTTGCATTAGCAGAATTCAAGCAATAGCATTATCACTTCTCTCTAAAATTCATAAAGGCGTATTTTACATCCTTCGCCCTCTGCCTGCTCACAGGTATGATACTGTCGTTATCCATGATCATATACGTCCCGTGAAAGGATCGGACATGATTTATATTCACTATGAACGCCGCGTGAGTTTGTATAAAAAACGTGTTGTTCAACTTATCCGCTTCATCCGAAAAAACGCCCCGATATTCAATATTATCAGCGCCGGAGATAGTGAGGATCATATTATGCTTCTTACTTTCAAGACTTATGATATCTTTCTTTTTAACGTTGAAGTAATCCCTGCCCTTTTTTACGATAAAGACTTCGTTGCCGCTTTCGATTTTTTTTACAGCTTGCTTTAGCTTGCGTGTAAACTCATTCGGATCAATCGGCTTTTGTATAAACTGAAACGGTTGTACGTCAAACAATCGCCCATGATATTTAGTATGGCTCGAAACGTAGATCAGCAAAGTTGAATCGTGTCCGTACTTTTCCCTAATAAGCTGTCCGGTCGCTATGCCGTCAACGTCGTCCATCTCAATATCCATATAGATTAGGTCAAAGTACTTTCCCGTATCGAGCGCGGCGCACATCTGTGCGCCTGACGAAAACGCCTCGATCCCAAATACGTTCGCGGGCTGATTCTCCAAAAATATACCCGAATCGCGGATATTCCGCTCTATTAGGCAGATAATAGCGCTATCGTCGTCACAGATCGCTATGGAGATCATGGCAATCCCCCCTCTCTCAGTTTTATATTTATCCAAGCATAATATATACGGCTATTCGCATAATATCAAGCCGATTACGCATTGTGTTCACATCAAATATTGCGCTTCGCGCTCGCCCGCACACAATACATTGCACATTGCCAGCGCAGAATTGTTATGCTATACGCATCTCGATCGCTTATAGGCCGAATGGCGAAAAAAGAGCATTGGGCGACAAGCGGAGCCCCAAAAATCACGGTATACTTGATAGGCAAAGGAGGGGCCGAAATGCACTCTTGGAAATCTATTCAAGCAGTTAACTCAATAAATAATATTGAAATGGAGATTCGACATGGCGCGAGTATCTGAAATTATGATTAAGCAGCTCCCTAAACAGCATATGCTGACTATCCGAAAGACCATAGACTTTTTCTCGGAATACGCAGGTTTCATGGGCGGCGCACTAGAAACCATACTTTCGCTGATTGAGGAAAACGGCGAGTTTCCAAGCAGCGGCCCGATAGTATGTTTTCATAACATGGAGTTGGAAACTTTAGACGTGGAAATCGGATTTCAAATTGCACAGCCAATCAGCTCAATGAACGAAGCGGGCGCCCGCATAATCCCATCGCGCACCGTTGCTGCTGCGATCGACCGCGGCCCATATGAAAATCAAGACCCCACGCTGGAGGAACTGATGAAGTGGATACCCGAACACGGTTATGAAGCGGCTGGAGGTATCTATTACCATTATATGAACGGCGAGGAACAGCCCCAAAGCGAGTACTTAACCGAGATGTTTATTCCTGTAATAAAGGCGCTGTAGTTTGCCTGCGATCTGCAACCAGCAAAATGGCACATACTGTAATTTTGCCCATACACAATACATTGCACACTTTAACGCTGCATTGTTATGCTATACGCATACAGATAATTTAGGAGCCGAATTTTGGAAAACGTACTCTTCATGGCGTACGCGGGCATAATCCCGCTCGTGCCCCTTATGGGTTTTCAGCATTTTAAGGCAAAAAAACAGACCGGCAAAAAGCGGGTCTGCTTTTGGTTGTTTCTGGGTCAAATCGCGTTCAGCGCATTTATAGTATATTTAAAGTGTTTTCGCTGAGCCGGCTTTTTTCCACGCTATGCTCCTTATCGATATGCGCCTGTGTGATCGCGCGGATTCGTACCATGGAGTCTTGGCTGATAACATGTTCCACAGCGCACGCATCCTTTTCGGCCGTTTCGCCGCTCACGCCGACGATATGCTCAAAAAAGCTTACGAGCGCCTTATGCCGCGAATAGATGCCGGATGCGACGCGCGAGCCGTCTTCCGTCAGATGAACCGTGCCGTAATGCTCCTGAATAAGCAGCCCCTTATCCGAAAGGTTGTGCAAGGCGGTATGCACGCTCGACTTCGCTACGCCCATGCGGTTTGCGATGTCGGTGACGCGCGCGGCGCCGCCTTGGCGCTCGAGCAGAAGTATAGTTTCTAAATAGTCCTCCATGGCGGGTGAAACGGACAAAAGAACCACCTCCCTACGTTGCCGGTTTATACAATATACCGCGTTTTGCCCGCTTCGGCAAGCTTAAATTCCGTTTTCAACACTATCTCTTCGCGCCAGATAGAACCTGTTCTTCCTGTAGCCGATTAAGCCGTCCCGCTTCATCCGCATTAATTCGTGCGATAAGGCGCTGCGTTCAACGCAAAGATACTCCGCCATTTCGTCCCTATTAAACGGAATGGAGATATCCATGCCTTGCTTAGCAACAAACGATTCCAGAAAGCGCAGCACCTTCGCCCGCACCGATTTCAAGCTGACGATCTCCAAACGGCCTTGAAGCATTAGGTTCTTATTCGCAATTATGCCCAGCATGTTTTCGATTAGCTTGGCGTGATGGGAGCAAGCGCTTGGGCAAGTATGCAGTATGCGCGAGAAGCTCATCAACATAACGCTGGAATCGATATCCGCCGCTACGGTTACCGGGCTTTCCGATACGCCCGCGCAGCACAACGCCTCGGCAAAAAGCCCGCCTGGCGTTACGGCGGCAAGTAAAGAGCGGTTTCCGTCGTAGTCCTCGCGGTAGATATGAAGCTGGCCGGATAGCGCCATGCCGACGCGCGTAGGAGTATCGCCAGCTAAAAGGATTACCTCATGCCGCTTCACGTCCTTTATATCCGCGCCTAGACAGCTCAGCATGGTTTCAAGATCGGCGGCGTCAATACTTTTGAATAGCTCGCTCGCTTGCAGCAGCGCTAAATACGCTTTCATCATTTCGAACTTTATTTCAAACTTTCGCTATTTCGTGGTTACAACCACGGTATTTTTGCTTTCAGTATAGTACACTGAGCGCACAAGAGCAAGGGAGACATATATCATGCAAAGAACAATCATTAAAATCGACGAAGAAAAATGCAACGGATGCGGCCTATGCGTATCGGCGTGCCACGAAGGGGCGATTGGCATGGCGAACGGTAAAGCGCGCTTACTTAGGGACGATTACTGCGATGGGCTGGGGAATTGCCTGCCGGTATGCCCGACGGGCGCGATCACTTTCGAGGAGCGCGAAGCGCTGGCATATAACGAAGCCGAGGTTAAAAGAAATATGGCAAGCAAAGCGAGTATGCCCTTGGCATGCGGCTGTCCCGGCACAAACGCGAGGTCAATTACGCGGGCGGCGCCGGCGGACGCTGCGCCTGTGCAGTCCGTGGTATCCCGGCTGGCGCAATGGCCGGTACAGATCAAGCTTGTTCCGCTAAACGCTCCATATTTTGAAAACGCCAATCTGTTGATATCCGCCGACTGCGCGGCGTATGCGCACGGCGACTTCCATAGGGAGTTTATGCAAAATAGAGTTACGCTTATAGGCTGCCCAAAGCTGGATGAAGGAGACTACAGCGAGAAACTAACTGCGATTCTCAAAAACAATAATATCAGATCGGTTACAGCCGTCCGCATGGAGGTGCCTTGCTGCGGCGGTATTGAAAACGCCGCA
Source organism: Christensenella sp. UBA941 (assembly GCA_002293365.1). GTDB lineage: Bacteria > Bacillota > Clostridia > Christensenellales > UBA941 > UBA941. Next base: position 15,258 of record DBDD01000052.1, read on the forward strand.
AAGACCGCGCTGAAGAACTGCGGGAAGCTGATACCGTGGCAAGTAGTAACGATATCGACGGATGGAAGCCTTTTAGATTATAAATATGATCTATCACATTAGGAGTCAAATTTAGAATAGATAAAGGAATCATACTGGAAATAGACAAAACCACTTGCTAAACACGCCGAATTATGTTATAAATCATAATTGATTTCTGAGGTATACTATGCTTGAGAATGCACCCAAGTGAAACGCATGCGGCAGCATCCACGGAGCCGTTAACGGTTCACTTTTTTATCGGAAGGCGGCTGGCGATTTGGAGAATAAACTCAGGCTCTACGGGTTTAACAACCTGACGAAATCCCTTAGCTTCAACATTTACGACGTTTGCTACGCCAAGGGCGCCAGGGATCAGCAGGACTATATCGCGTATATCGACGAGCAGTATAATTCGGAGCGCTTGACGAAAATACTCTTCACGCTAACCGACATGATCGGCGCGCGGGTCATTAACGTATCCAAGCAGGATTATGACCCGCAAGGTGCGAGCGTGGTGCTTCTATTGGCCGAGGAAAGCCGCATCCCCAGCATGGCCGAACCGGCGGTCGTGACGGCGCACCTCGACAAAAGCCATATTACAGTGCATACATATCCGGAATACCATCCTGAAACAAGCATCGCAACGTTCCGCGTGGATATCGACGTGGCGACGTGCGGCGAGATTACTCCGCTGAAAACCCTCGATTACCTAATAGGCAGCTTCGATTCCGATATAATCACCATGGATTATCGCGTACGCGGTTTTACGCGGGATGTTGACGGCAAAAAGCTCTTTATGGATCATCATATGACCTCAATACAGGAGTATATCGATCGAAATACGATGTTAAAATACGATGCGATAGACATAAACGTCTATCAGTCCAATATATTCCACACAAAAATGCTGATAAAAGAAGTTGATTTGCAGAATTATTTGTTTAATACCGACGTATACGAGCTGCCGCCCAAAACACGGCTGCAAATAACCCACAGCCTCCGGCAGGAGATGATCGAAATTTTCAGCGGGAGCAATATATACTAATCCTGTAGGGGGGCACAGTGTGCTCCCGCAATATTTTATGAATGATTGTTTTTTGGGTCACGGGCGAACACTGTTCGCCCCTACAAGTTTAGACGGTCTTGAAGGAGGTTGTTGATTGAACCAAACGCGCGCGCCCATCGTGGAGGCGCTGGACGCACTGCGCAAGGCGCGGGTTGTCCCGTTTGACGTGCCCGGCCATAAGCGCGGCAAGGGCAACCCGGAATTGACCGAATTCTTGGGCGAGCGTTGTCTGTCCGTGGACGTTAATTCCATGCGGCCGCTGGACAATTTAGGCCACCCCGTATCGGTTATCCGCGAGGCGGAGATGCTTGCGGCCGGCGCTTTCGGCGCGGCGCACGCGTTTTTTATCGTAAACGGCGCGACCGCCGCCGTGCAAGCTATGCTCCTTCATTCCCTAAGGGCCGGGGATACCGTTATACTTCCCCGCAATGTACATAAAAGCGTAATCAACGCGCTTATACTCTCCGGCGCGACGCCCGTGTATGTAGATACGCCCGTCCATCCCTCGCTGCATATAGCTTTGGGCATGCGTATAGAGGATGTGGCGGCTGCAATAAAGCTCCATCCCGAAGCGAAAGCCGTATTTGTCAATAACCCGACGTATTACGGCATTTGTTCCGATATGGCGGCGATAACGCGCCTTGCGCATGAGCATAATATGCTCGTCTTGGCGGACGAGGCCCACGGAGCGCATTTTTATTTTGGTCATAATATGCCTCTCTCCGCCATGGAGGCGGGCGCGGATATGTCGGCCGTTAGCATGCATAAGTCGGGCGGCTCGCTAACCCAAAGTTCGTTTTTGCTTTGCGGCGAGGCGATTTCTCCCGAAGCGCTCCGCCAGACCATAAACCTCACCCAAACCACCAGCGCGTCCTATCTGCTTTTAGCAAGCCTGGATCTATCGCGTAAAAATCTCGCGCTCAAAGGCAAGGCCATATTCTCGCATGTAAGAGACATGGCGAATTACGCGCGGGAAGAGATCAACAAATCTGGCGCATACTACGCGTATTCCAGAGAGCTTGCCGACGGCGGCGCAATCTATGATTTCGACGTAACGAAACTCTCCGTCGCCACGGGAGGCGTCGGCTTAACCGGCGTGGAGGTATACGATCTTTTACGGGATGAGTACGATATCCAGGCCGAGTTTGGCGATACCTCCAACCTGCTCGCGTACGTGTCCGTCGGAGATAGGCCGCGGGATATCGAACGGCTGGTGGGCGCTTTGGCTGAAATAGCGCGGCGCTTCCGCCGCCCGCCTGCCGAGCTGCCAGCGTACCCTATGCCAAAGGCGAACGTTATAATGAGCCCCAGGGAAGCGTACTATGCGGCCAAAGAAAGCTTGCCCATACCGCAAAGCCGCGGACGCGTGTCCGGTGAAATCGTAATGGCCTATCCGCCGGGTATACCCATACTCGCGCCGGGCGAGGAAATAACGGACGAGGCGATCGCCTATATCCGTTTCGCGAAGGAGCGCGGCTGTATGCTTAGCGGCATGCGGGACTTTGGGGCTGAATGTGTTAGGGTGGTGAAATAAAATGGATCTCTGGTTTTCCGAATACCATACCGAAAACGTCCGCCTGTCCATCCGCGTGGAGAAGCAGCTATACTCCGGGCAAAGCGAGTTCCAGCGTATCGACGTGTTCTCTTCTCCCGAGTTTGGCCGATTCCTCGTGCTGGACGGGTACATGATGTTAACCGAGCGGGACGAGTTCATCTATCACGAGATGATGGCGCACGTACCCATGGCCGTACATCCAAACGTAAGGCATGTGCTGCTTATCGGCGCGGGGGACGGCGGCGTCGCCCGCGAGCTGTTGCGCTATCCTAGTATCGAGCGCATAGATTTGGCGGAGATAGACAAACAGGTCGTGGAGGTCTGCAAGGAATTTCTGCCCTTCACGGCGGATAGCCTCAGCGACGGGCGCGTACGCTTGCACTTCGAGGACGGCATGCGCTTCGTGCGCCGGATGGTCGACGAGTACGACCTGATCATCGTCGACTCGACCGATCCTTTTGGGCCGGGAGAGGGCCTATTTACAAAGGAATTTTACGGCAATTGCTTTAAAGCGCTGCGCGAGGACGGCGTCATGGTCAACCAGCACGAAAGCCCTTTTTATCCCAACGACGCCATAGCCGTACAGCGCGCGCATAAGCGGATCGTGCAAAGCTTTTCGCTGAGTATGGTTTATCAGGCGCATATCCCCACCTACCCCTCCGGGCACTGGCTGTTCGGCTTCTCCACCAAGAAATATCACCCGCTGCATGATTTTAAAGGGCTGGAATGGAAAGCGCGGGGGATCAAAACGCGCTACTACAATACCCAGCTGCACTTGGGCGCGTTCGCTTTGCCCAACTATGTGGAGGACTTGCTAAAAGATGTTGAAGCGCATTGAAGAAACTTATTTCGACTGCTACTGCGGCTATGAGGACGCGCGAATCGTGCTCTTTGGCGCGCCGTTCGACTCCACGACCTCCTTTCGTCCGGGAACACGCTTCGCGTCAAAAGCCATGCGGGGGGATTCCTTTGGCCTTGAAACCTACAGCCCATGGCAGGATAAAGATTTAGCCGATTACAATGTTTTTGACGCGGGCGATCTGACGCTTAGCATAAGCAATACGGAAACGGCGCTTTCTCCTATCGAAGAAACGGCGCGCACGATTATAAAAGACGGCAAGCTGCCCTTTATGATCGGCGGCGAGCACCTGGTTACACTGGGGGCGCTCCGCGCGGCGCGTGATTTTTACCCGGATTTGCATATAATACATTTTGACGCCCATGCGGATCTTCGCGAGAGCTACTTAGGCGAAAGCTTATCCCACGCCTGCGTTATTCGGCGCGCGTGGGAAATTTTGGGCGACGGGCGTATACACCAATTCGGCATACGCTCGGGTGAACGCGCCGAGTTTCAATGGGCAAAGACGCATACCCGTCTGCACCATTTTAATTTCGAGGGCTTGGAAGAGACGCTGGCGGAGATCGGCGGCGCGCCGGTATACTTAACGCTCGATCTGGACGTACTGGATCCGTCCGTATTGCCGGGTACAGGTACGCCCGAGCCGGGCGGCGTTTGCTTTGCGGAGCTTATACGCGCCATAGAAATAGTGAGCCGGGCGAATATCGTAGGCTGCGATATCGTCGAGCTTTGCCCGGTATACGACCAGAGCGGCGCTTCTACGGCTGTGGCGCTGAAAATATTGCGGGAAATGCTGTTGTATTTGTGTTGATCTGTTGTGAGGGCGAAAAAATTCGCCCCTACAGGATAACGACCATTCAGGAGGAGACAATCGTGGGAAAAATCATGATCATCGGCGCGGGCGGCGTCGCGGGCGTAGCGGCGCATAAATGCTGCCAAAACAGTAAGGTTTTCAGCGAATTGATCATCGCCAGCCGCACGAAATCAAAGTGCGACGCGCTCAAGGCCGACATTGAAGCGCGAGGAACGTCGGCCAAAATCACCACGGCGCAGATAGACGCAAACGACGTTTTGGCGTTGTCCGCGCTGATAAACAGCGAGAAGCCGGATATAGTCCTCAACCTCGCTTTACCATATCAGGACTTGACCATAATGGACGCCTGTTTGAATACCGGCGTCGACTACGTCGATACCGCCAACTACGAGCCGGAGGATACCGCCAAGTTCGAGTACAAGTGGCAATGGGCGTACAGGGAAAAATTTAAGGCCGCGGGTATAACCGGCCTCTTGGGCAGCGGCTTCGATCCGGGCGTAACGAGCGTATTCGCTGCCTATGCCCTAAAGCATCATTTCGACGAGATACACTATATCGATATACTCGACGCAAACGGCGGCGACCACGGCTACCCCTTCGCGACCAACTTCAACCCGGAGATCAATATCCGCGAGGTCAGCGCGAAGGGCAGCTACTGGGAGAACGGCGGATGGATCGAAACCGAGCCCATGGAGATTAAGCGCGAGTACGACTTCGAGGGGATCGGCAAAAGAGACATGTACTTGCTGCATCATGAAGAAATCGAGAGCCTAGCGCTGAACATACCCGGAATTAAGCGCATACGCTTTTTCATGACGTTCGGCCAAAGCTATCTGACGCATTTAAAGTGCCTGGAGAACGTGGGCATGACTTCAATAGAGCCCATCGTCTACGAGGGGAAAGAGATTGTGCCTCTGCAATTCCTGAAGGCCGTTTTGCCCGACCCGGCGTCGCTCGGCCCGCGCACGAAGGGAAAGACGAATATAGGCTGTATCTTCAGAGGCTTCAAGGACGGCAAGGAGAAGACCTATTATCTCTATAATATCTGCGATCACGAGGCCTGTTATCGGGAGGTAGGCTCGCAGGCCATATCGTATACCACGGGCGTTCCGGCCATGATCGGCGCGATGCTCGTGATGAACGGAACATGGAAAGGCCCCGGCGTATTCAATATTGAGGAATTCGACCCCGATCCATTCATGGACGCGCTGAATAAATGGGGCTTGCCGTGGCAAGAGGATTTTTGCCCTGTATTGGTGGATTGATGGAACCGGGCTTCGATATAAACGCGCTGCCCACGCCCGCCTACGTAGTGGACAGGGAGCTGCTTATAAATAACCTCTCCATATTGAAAGAGGTAAAAGAGCGCGCAGAGTGTAAAATACTGCTGGCGCAAAAGGCGTTCTCC
>DBDD01000329.1:0-16307 GCA_002293365.1 Christensenella sp. UBA941
CCCGAAACGCCCTGCGAATCCAGCATGCGCTCAATCACGTTCACGCTGCGGCCATAACCCCGGCGTTCTTTTCGCAAAGCGCCGACGCCAAAAGCGCGCGGCAGCTCGTGCAATATGCCCATTAGCGCGGCGGACGGCGTTTTAACGTAGATATCGAGCCTTTGCCCGCCCAGCGCCGAGAGGATATTGTATACCTCCGCAAACCGGAATTCCTTAACGAACGATATTTGTTCGTCCGTTTGCATCCCGGCGGGCGCTTTGATTTCGTAACGCTTGGTTGAGCCGTCGAACCTCAAAACGTCAAGTATGATAGGCGCGCCCTCCGCCTCTAAAAAAGCGCTCCGCACGCCGCTTATGTATACGGGTTCATCCCGCTTGGCCGCTTCGATGAATTTGTCGCACGTCATGATAGCGCCTCCTCGTTAATGGATATAAACCGCCAATNNGGCAGAGCTTGTCTCTGCCCTCATACAGGGCAAACACAAGGTTTGCCCCTACAGAATTGCGTTGTTATCGCCGCGCACCAGATTGATACCCGTCCCGGCCATGAGATTAACGATTTCTTTTTTCCGCGCGGCGGAATACGTTTCGCCCTTCATAGCGCCGCCTAGGCCATAGGCGGCGTATTTCGATTCTCCGAGCGAATTATAAAACATGAGCTCGACTTCGCCCTTTTGGTTTACCGCCGCTATATACCGCCCGATGGCGCGTAAATTTTCCGGCGAATCCGTCGCGCCGGGGATGACGGGGACGCGCGTTAGCAGCTTACAGCCCCTTTTCACGAGCAGCTCGTAGCCGGAAAGTATGGGCCCGTTTTCAACGCCCGTCAGCCGCCTATGCTCGTGCGCGTCCAAGTGCTTTATATCGGCGATCCAAAGATCGACGGCGCCAATCAGGCTTTCGATCACGTCCTCCGGCGCGTAAAGGCAGGTTTCTATGGCCGTATGGCAGCCCGCCTCCTTCGCCTTTTCCAGCACAGCCTTGGCGAAGCGCGGCTGGAAAAGCGGATCGCCGCCGGAAAGCGTTATGCCGCCTGTTTCCCGGAAGAATATCTCTTCCTTCTTGAACTCGCGTATCAGCTCATCCGCGCCGATTTCATACCCTGCGGCGGATATGGCCGAAGCCGGGCATACCAAAGCGCACCGCCCGCAGCGAGCGCATTTAGTCCTCTCGATTTGTATGCCGCCTTCAAGGCATATGGCGCTTTCCGGGCAAGCCGCCGCGCACGCGCCGCAGCGTATGCACGCCCGGGGATTATAGCGGATATCGACGCCCGCCCGCTTCCCTTCGGGATTATGGCACCAAATGCAGTCGAGCGGGCAGCCCTTCAGAAACGCGGTAGCGCGTATACCCGGCCCGTCGTGTACGGCAAAGCGCTTGATATCGAATATTTCACCTTTCATCTATCAGCTCCCCCGGCTAAACCCCGCCATAAGCCGTCCGGGCGATAATCTCGTCCTGTAAGTCCTTTGCAAGCTCCACAAAGTAGGCGGTATAGCCCGCCACGCGAATGGTGATATTTTTATGCTTTTCGGGCTCCCTTTGCGCCGCGAGAAGGTCTTCTTCGTTCACAACGTTGAATTGCGCATGGTTTATATTCAAGCGGACGAGCGCCATGAGCAACGCCGCGAATTTCTCGATTCCTTCCTGCGTGGCGAAAAACGATGGCAGGAATTTCATGTTCAGCAGCGTACCGTTGCTGCCGTATTTTGAGTCGATCCTGGATACGGATTTGAGCAGCGCGGTCGGCCCGCTTACGTCGCGGCCGTATACCGCCGACATGCCGCCGTCGGCCAAAGGCTCGCGAGCCTTGCGGCCGTCCATGGTCGCGCCAACGTTTTGCCCCATCGGCACATGGGCGGATACGGTATAGAGCCCGGTATGGTAGCGGCCTCCCCGATAGTTCTTCTTGCCTTCGAGCCGCGACGCGAAGTACGCGACCCACTTCGCCGCGATTTCATCCACCCATGCAACGTCATTGCCATACTTGGGCGCGGCGTTTAAGAGCGTTTGCCGAAGGGCCTCTTCGCCGTCGAAATTGGAGCGCAGCGCCCCTAGCAGCCTCTTGGCGCTAAGCCGCTTTGTGTCATATACTAAATGCTTGACCGCCGCCATGCTGTCCGCGATGTTTGCGGGCTGAATCACTTGAATGCCGGAGAGATTGTATTTCGCGCCGCCCGCGGTAACGTCGATACCCGTTTCGATGCAGTTGTTTATAACCGAGGACAGGAACGGGCTTGGCAGCTCCTGCTGATGGACGCGCTCGACGACGGCGCAGGCCTCCAGCATCTTCTCCATAAAGTAATCCACCTGCCCGATAAAGGCGGCCTCGAGCTTTTCATAGGCGTCGTGATCCTCAAGGTTCCCCAAATCCGGCCCCATACGTTTTCCCGTAAGCAGGCATTTGCCGCCGTTTACCGCCAGCTCCAGGGCCTTGACCATATTGAACATGGCCGCGTCGCTCCAGCCGAGGCAATTGCCGTGCGAGGTAAGCTCGACGCAGCCGACGATGGCGTAGTTTACGGCGTCTTCCTTGGAGATGCCTTGGTTCATGAGCGCGGGGATTATGCTATTGTCGTTGAAAACCTGCGGCATGCCGCTGCCCTTGCCGATAACGCGCGCGCATTCCTCGACAAAGCGACTATCGCTGCGCTCGAATAGCCGCGCGGATAAATTGGGCTGCGGCAAAAGCAGGCTTGCCTGCGCCTTTAGGAAGATGAAGCTCAGTTCGTTGGACGCGTCGCCGCCGTCTATATCCTGCCCGCCCAAAGCGACGTTGAAGCCTATCGGGAACCCCGCGAAATACTTTGCGCTGTGGGAATTGCGCAGATAGACGATCTGATTGAACTTTAGCCATAGGCACTGCGTTATCTCCAAAGCGCGCGCGCCGCCCATACGCCCCGCATCCAGATCCTTGCGGTAATACGGGTAGAGATACTGATCCATGCGTCCGGGCGAAAACGAGCTTGCGTTTGATTCCATGTGCAATATGACGTACAAAAACCATAAGCTCTGCATAGCCTCGTGGAACGTTTCAGCCGGCCGGATTGCGAGCTTTTCGCAAATACGCGCGACTTCGAGCAAATCGTCTTTATACGCGCCCGCCCCTGACAATTCTTTCGCCAAGGCCGCGTAGCGCAGCATAAAACGGCTGGACGCCTCGAGTACGATTATTAGCGAGCGATAGAAGATTTGCTTTCCGGGATCGGCCTCGGTATCCAGCTTTGCCGTTGCTTCTTCGCACAGCCCGGCCGGGCCCTTGGCTATCCACTTTTTCGTATCCGGGCAGATGTGCCCCTGGGCATGATCCTTTTGATTTATCTTTGCCACCAGGGCGATATCGTCCGTAAGCGGGCCGCAGGCTTCGCGAATCTTGTCCTCGAGCGACCTCTCTTTCCAGAACGGCTCGATCACACCGCGAAAGATTTCCGCGTCCTCCGGGCGCACGTTAAAGCGATCCTGCGGACGCGACGGCAAGGAGTCAAGCTCCTTCGCCACCCAGGAAATCCCCGCCTCCGGAAATACCACGCCGGCGCGCACTCCGGCCGTGCGGTTGCCGACGATTAGTTCCCCCGGTTCGATGGCGATTTCAGCGAGTCCAGCGCCGCCGCCAAGCTCTTGGCCCGCAAAAGCTGTTTGGGGTCGTTCGGATTCGCGCGGTAGACCTCTGTAATTATGCGCGCCTGCTCGATGGAAATAAAGCGAGGCTCGCTTAACATTTTTTCTTTTAGCGCCTCTATGCGTCCGGCGGGTTGAAGGCTGATCGGATTTTGCATTGTTTCACTCCTGCCTCAGCGCTTTTTCGAGCGCGCGGTACATAACGTCCTTGTCGGGCTCCATGCCGGTCCACATCTTTATATTGATTGCGGCTTGATTGATAAGCATTCCCGCGCCGGTCGCGCAAGAAATACCCATTTTTCGCATTTTTTTGATCAGCGCCGTCTCCGTAGGATTGGGTATAACGTCCTGTACGAACATATTTGGCTTTATGGAGCCAAGATCGATATTCGGCAGCTCGTTTACATTCGGATACAGGCCGACGGAAGTCGCGTTTACCACTATGTCGGCGTCCGCGGATACGCTGTGCAAACCTGACCAATCCGCATAGCTGACTTGTGCGCCGGTATTGTTGCGTAGAATGGCCGTCAAAGCGTCGCCAAGCGCCCTATCCTCTACGCGGTTCACAATCGTTATTTGGCTTAAGCCCGCCAAAGCCATTTCGACGCAAATAGCGCGGGCCGCGCCGCCCGCGCCGAAAACCACGGCCTTTTTGCCTTGGACGCTGATATTGTTGGATTTAAGCGACATCATAAAGCCCTTGCCGTCGGTATTGTCGCCGAACAGCTTGCCGTTTGTATTTACGATTGTATTGACCGCGCCTATCAGCCTTGCCGCTTCGGATACTTCGTCGAGATAATCCATTACTTCGATTTTGTGGGGTATCGTGCAGTTGATCCCGCGCATCTTGAAGGCCTTGAGCCCCCTTATCGCGTCGCCAAGCTGGTCTTTTTCGACGTCTATAGTTAAAAAACGCCAGCGCTTCAGCCCCATATGCTCGAAAGCGGCTTCCTGGATTACCACGCCTGGATTTTCCGCCACGGGATGACCAAACACGCCGACCAGATTATCGAGATAATTCTGTTCCATAAACACTCTCCTATCTTAATTAGGTTCTTGTATAGCTATGGAAATCTGTCAAATGCGCTTTTCAGACTCTATTGCCATCATATATATTCAAGACGGCGTTGTCAACACATATAACCTAAATTACTTTCATATGAAAGACAATATTGTTTGTATATAGATTTTTTGTGGAAAATTATTGTTTTTACTCCGTATATCATGTATGATAAATATACGGCGGAGGAATTCCATGAAGAATATATTAGTCTTTACTGGCAGCTATACTCAGCCCTTGCGTATTGGTACCGGACAAATTGTGGACGGCAACGGCGAAGGCATTACCGTGTTTCGCGCATCGGCGGACGGTAGGCTGACGAAACTGAGAAGCACCATTGCGCCAAACCCCACCTACCTTGCCTTGCATCCGAGCAAGCGCGCTCTGTATTGTGTCAACGAGCTAAAAGAATATGAAGGCGTTGCGTCGTCGTCGGTATCGGCATACGCGCTGGATACGCAAACGGGCGCGCTCACTTTCATTAACCGGCGGCTTACGGGCGGCGAGGACGCGTGTAATATCTGCCTTAGCCCAAGCGCAGAGCATTTATTGGCTGCGAACTTCACCGGGGGCAGCCTGAGCGTGTTTCCTCTTTGCGCGGAGCACGGCATATGCCGCCCTTCCTGCTTTTTTCAGCACTATGGCCATAGTGCTGATCCGCTAAGACAAAAAGAGCCGCACGTTCATCAAGCTATTCCCGATCACTCGGGCAGGCATGTGCTCGTTTCCGACTTGGGAACCGATGAAGTGGCAGTTTACAGGGCTGATTGGCCCAAAGGGCATCTTGCCCCCGCGCCGGATCGGAACATAAGAATTTTGCCCGGTATGGGGCCAAGGCTTTTAGCATTCAATCAAACCGGCGAGCGGCTTTATGTAATTACGGAAATGGGCAACGCGGTATTGGTGTACGCATACGACGATAAAACCGCCGCCGTAAGGCTGCTGCAAACGATATCCACGCTCCCGGCCGCGTGTTCTATAGAGAGCATAGCCGCTTGCGTCAAGCTGCATCCAAGCGGCAAATTTTTATACGCCTCTAACCGCGGCCACGACAGTATCGCCGTGTACGGCATGGACTCGGACGGGCTGCTTTCCCCGCCCGTATTCCAGCCGTCCGGCGGCCGAACGCCGCGCGATTTCGATATTTCGCCTTCGGGCAAATTCCTTATCGCGGGCAATCAAGAAAGCGATGAGCTGGCCGTCTTTACAATCGATACGCATAGCGGCATGCTCAGCGAATCATACAGGGCGGCGTGCGGCTCCGTTACTTCGGTGCTAATCGCGGATATCGGAGAATAGCGGTTTATGATGGAAGCACTGATATTCAATCTGCAAAAATTCTCACTGCATGACGGCAGCGGGATACGCACGAACGTGTTCTTTCAAGGCTGCAACCTTCGATGCAAATGGTGCGCCAATCCCGAATCGATGGAAATAGCGCATGATTTAACTCATGGAAAAGCAAAGCGCTATACGCTATGCGAGCTTATGGCAGAGCTGATAAAGGACAAGCCCTTTTACGACGCGAGCGGCGGAGGCGTAACGCTAACAGGCGGAGAACCGCTTTTGCAATATGAATTTGTCTTAGCCCTCTGCGACGCTCTTCACGCGGCAGATATCCGTGTAAACCTTGAGACTGCGGCAAATGTTTCCCCGGATATATTCAGGCGCGTTGCTCTAAAATGCGACGCGATTCTCGCCGATCTCAAGCATTACGACCCTTCGGCGCACAAACGCGGCTGTGGCGTGGATAACGCGCTAACTATCGAGAACATCCGATATGCGCTGCAAGCGGGCGTACATACGATAATTCGCATTCCTATCATTCCCGCTTTCAATAATTCCGCGCGGGATATGCGGGAGTTTGTACGCTTGCTGGGGAACATTGGCGTGCGGGAAGTACACCTGCTACCATTCCATCAGCTGGGGGAAAGCAAATATAACGACTTGAACATTGACTATGCGTATGCGGGTATTCCGCAGCTGCATAGCGAGGATATGGAGCCGCTTGCGGAGATTTTGCGAAAGAACGGCCTTCAAGTGCAAATAGGCGGCTGATATAATGCGTGAAACTAAGTATGCGGTGACTAAATCGTAAACCTGTAGAGGCGAACTGTGTTCGCCCGCAATACACCACGGGCGAACACAGTTCGCCCCTACAGAATATCGCGTTAATCAGCGTGTGCCTAATTTGAAGGCTTAGCAGTCGGGAATAGGTGAACCTTATGGAACTGAAAAGCTCGTATGCTTACGCTATCGTAGCGCCCACGAGCATGGGCATACGAATCACGCCCTTCGACCGGCAGCCTGTAAGCGCGAGCGTGCTTTACAATATGCAGGCCACGAGCGCCGAATCGAACGTTTTGAGCATCGCCGCTTCGCTGGGGCTTCGTACGAAGCTGTTGACGGCATTCGTTAAGGGCAGCGAAACGGCGGCTTTTATTAAAGGCGACCTGCGCAGGCGGGGCATAGAATTCGAAGGGCCCGAGATGGCGCAAGGAGGGCCGTGGGGATTTCGGCATCAGTTCAACATCGCGGACAGCGGCAAGGGCGTGCGCGGCCCGCGGGTACAAAACGACCGCGCCGGAGAAGTAGGCCGAACGCTAAATTCCAGCGGCTTCGATCTTGAACGGTTATTCGAAAGCGAAGGCGTTGCTCTATTGCATATCTCCGGCTTGATCGCGGCGCTATCGGGCGATACCGGCGACTTCTGCCTGAAGCTCATGAAAAAGGCGCGGGCAAGCGGCACGAAGATCAGCTTCGATTTGAATTACCGGGCGTCATTTTGGCAAAACCGTGAGGGCGAACTGGGAGAGCTATTTAAAGACTTGGCGCAAAATGCGGATATATTGATCGGAAACGAAGAGGATTATCAGCTCGCGCTCGGTATCGAAGGCCCAAAAGGCCACGGCGCTGAGCTTGGCGGCCAAACCGCGCTTTACAGGCTAATGATCGAAAGAGCCAAGACACTCTATCCCAACGTATCCGTTTTTGCCAATACATTGCGGGAAGTAATAAACGCCGACGAACATCTGTGGGGGGCGCTTATGTGTGCCGATGACGAATGGCATATCGCAGTACCCAAGCGCATCCCTATTCAAGACCGGATCGGCGGCGGAGACGCCTTTGTCGGCGGCATGCTATATGGCATGCTGAAGGGCTGGCCCGCGGCGAAGTGGCTGCAGTTTGGCTGGGCGGCCGGAGCGTACGTGGTTACGCTGACAAGCGATTATGGCCTTCCTTCGGATGAGGAGCAGCTTTGGAGCGTCTACGAAGGCAACGCCAGGGTAAAGAGATAGACATAAAAGCTGAAAGGAGCATGTGTCATGAAAAAGAATGATATCGGCGTGGCCGGCTTGGCTGTTATGGGCGAGAATCTCGCGCTAAATATCGAAAGCAAAGGCTTTGCGGTAAGCGTTTATAACCGCACATTAAAGAAAACAACTAATTTCCTCGAAACGCGCGCACAGGGTAAAAATATATTTGGGGCATATTCCCTCGAAGAGCTCGTCCAAACGCTCGAGCGCCCCCGCAAGGTCATACTCATGGTAAAAGCGGGCGCAGCCGTAGACGATTTCATCTCGCGGCTCATACCTCTTATGGACGCGGGAGACGTTATTATCGACGGGGGCAATTCGAACTTTCACGATACGATTTGCAGAACGGAATTCGTAGAAAGCAGAGGCCTATTGTATGTCGGCGCGGGGATCAGCGGCGGCGAAGACGGCGCGTTGAACGGCCCGTCGATGATGCCGGGAGGCTCAAAGGCGGCTTGGCCCCTGATACAGCCGATATTTCAAGCGGTTTGCGCAAAGGTGGGAAACGCCCCGTGCTGCGGTTGGATTGGCGATAATGGTGCGGGGCATTTTGTCAAGATGGTGCATAATGGCATAGAGTACGGCGATATGCAGATTATCTGCGAAGCGTACCATATCATGCGTGAGCTTTTGGGCATGAGCGCGGGTAAGATAGCCGGGGTATTCGCGCGCTGGAGCCAAACGGAGCTTTCGTGTTACCTAGTCGAAATAACGGCGGATATTCTTGGCTATATCAACGATAAGGGGCAGTACGAGGTCGACGGCATACTCGACGCCGCGGGACAAAAGGGTACCGGCAAGTGGGCCGGAATATCGGCTCTGGATTTAGGCGCGCCGCTGACGCTGATATGCGAATCGGTGTTTTCGAGATGCCTTTCGTCGATGAAGGACGAGCGCGTGCTCGCTTCAAAGGCGTTCAACAAAGCCGCGCCCGTCTTCAATGGCGATAAAGACGCCTTTATTGAAGACATAGGCCGCGCTCTCCTTGCTTCGAAAATAGTTTCCTACGCCCAAGGCTTCGCGCTGTTAAAAGCCGCGTCGGAACACTATAAATGGGCTTTGGACTATGGCTCTATCGCCATGATGTGGCGCGGGGGCTGCATAATCCGCAGCGTATTCCTTGATACGATAAAAGAGGCGTTTCAGAACGATCCAACGCTTAATAACTTGATGCTTGCGCCATACTTCAAGCAAAAGCTCGAAGCTTCGCTGCCCTCTTGGCGGCGGGTAGCGTCCGCGGCGTTGTTATGCGGCATTCCCGCGCCGGCGCTTTGCAGCGCGCTGACCTTTTTTGACGGCTATACAGCCGCGAACCTGCCCGCAAATCTTTTACAGGCGCAGCGAGACTACTTCGGCGCGCATACATACGAGCGCGCCAATGCGCAAAGAGGGGAGTTTTTTCATACAAACTGGACGGGAAAAGGCGGCGCAACATCCGCGTCCACGTATTCTTTGTAACGCCGATGGAGCATAGCACTACGGCTTAGGGCGCAAATAAAAAAGATTCAAAGGGATGCGATAAAATCTAAGGCTGGCGCATTAATACTGTGAACAGCTTGAAAAATTATTGAAACAAGGAAGGCGATAGTGATGAAAAGCAAACGGATATTGATTCTATGCGCGGCGGCGTTGCTTTTGGCGGCGCTTCTGCCAAACGGCGCTTTGGCGGCGGCAAGCGCTACGGATGAGTATATCGGCGAAGCAAGGGCGAAATCCATAGCGCTTTCTGACGCCGGGCTATCGGAATCCGGCGTGCGCAGGCTCAAGGCGAAGCTAGACCGCGAGCACGGGATCATGGTCTATGAAGTCGAGTTCAAAAACGGCCGCATGGAGTACGAATACGAAATCGACGCCACTAGCGGCGCTATCCTTCAATCGGACGCCGAGTACGACGATTAATCTAGCGCAAAATAGTCGTACCGGCCACCCTCAATACAATAACGGAACCGATTACTTCATCCGCTCAAAATCCGCCGCGCCATGCTTGCACAGCGGGCATATGAAGTCTTCAGGCAAGACGTCGCCCTCGTACACGTATCCGCAAATCTTGCAGACGAAGCCCTTCTTATCGTCCTTCGGCGGCTGCGGCTTGGGCTTGATGTGGTCGAAGTAATATTGGTAGGTTGTGCTTGGTTCCTTCGAAAGCGTCAGCGCCTCCGTTACTTCGGCTACGAAGAGAGTATGCGTGCCGTAGTCGTAGGCTTGTATCACCTTGCAAGCAATCATGGCGTTTGTATGCTCCGGCACGTAGCGGATACCGTTTTGAGCGCGATCTTCATAGCCGCTGCCTGCAAATTTGTCGGTATCCCGCCCGCTATGGAAGCCGAACTGTTGGAAAATCCTAAATGGCGCGCTTTCAGATAGGATAGAAAGGTTGAAAGCGCCCGTTTTGATAATCATATCGTGCGTGAAATTGGTTTTATTCACGGCGATAGACAGCCTCAGCGGCTTTTCCGTAATCTGCGTGGCGGTATTTATGATACATCCCGAATCCTTTTCGCCGTCCTTCGCCGTTAAAACGAACAGGCCGTAGGAAAGCTTGAACATCGCTGCGGTATCGATAGCGCTTGCGCCGCCCGCCGCCGCGGCGCTTACCTCACGCGAAAAATCCGCGGCGATAGCGTTCGCAATGGCCTCTAGCTCCGAAAGCTGTTCGGTTTTTAGGCTGGATTTCAAGCTAAGCGTTTGCTCAAGGAATTTGATATCTTTGCAGCCCTCCAGCTTTTTTCGGATCAAGCCGCCGCTTGTCGCCGCCCATGAGCCGTTTTCGATGATGGCGACAGTGCGGTTTTGGATGTTATGCGCCGCGAGGTCGCTTAAAAGATCTTCCATCGACACGAATATACCGGCGTTATATGTAGTAGAGGCGAAAACGAGGTGGCTCCACTGGAACGCAGCCGCGATGATTTCCGATACCGGCGAGACCGATACGTCGTACATTGCGGCTCGCACGCCCTTTTCGCGCAGGCGGGAAGCGAGGATTTCCGCCGCGTTTTCCGTATTGCCGTAAACCGACGCGTAGGCGATCATGACGCCCTGTTCTTCCGGCTGATACTCGCTCCAAAGCATATACTTCGAAAGAATTTCAGAAAGCTGATTGCGCCATACGAAGCCGTGCAGCGGGCAGATCATCTCTATTTGAACGGCGGAGGCTTTTTTTAGAAGCGCCTGAACCTGTTGGCCGTATTTGCCCACGATATTCGTGTAATATCGCCGCGCCTCGTCCATATAGTCGCGCTCGAAATCGACCTCGTCCGCGAAGAGAGCGCCGTTGAGCGCGCCGAAGCAGCCGAAAGCGTCCGCGGAAAACAGAATCTTATCTGTTGCGTCGTAGGTTACCATGACCTCCGGCCAGTGTACCATCGGGGCCATTAGGAAATGAAGCTTATGCTTCCCCGTATCCAGGACGTCGTTTTCTTTCACAACGAGCGCGTCTGGCTCGAAGTCGAAAAATTGCTTTATGAAAGCGAGCGTCTTGGCGTTTCCGACGAGCTTTATCCCGGGATATCGGGCTATAAGCTCTTCGAGTACGGCGGAATGGTCGGGTTCCATATGCTGGACGATAAGATAGTCGAGCTTTCTTGAACCCAAGGCTTCTTTTACGTTTTCCAGAAAGCGATGCCTAACGGCCTTGTCTACGGTATCGAACAGCACGGTCTTTTCGTCTAAAAGAAGATAGGCGTTGTACGATACGCCCTTTGGAACCGAGTATACGCCCTCGAACATGGCCAGCCGCCGGTCGTTCGCGCCTACCCATATCAGGTCTTCGGCGACTTTTTTAATACAATGCATGATGTCCTCCGCTCCTATTCAATTGGCTTCATTTTATCATTTCCATGAAGAGGATATAATTTCCTTCTCAAAGGCGGCTTATTTTTTCGCGAATATACGACCATTTCTTCATATCGTAAAATATCCGTAAAATCGGGCGGCGCTTGGAATCGGCCTCTTGCGTAACGGAATAATATGCCGATATAATTATTAAAATATTGCACAGGAAGAATGTATTGGAAAAAATCTTCTTCATCGATATAAACGCCTTGTTCCCGACGCTGTTTTGGGGAAATACGATTGCTCTGATTTTCCTTATTATCTTTCGCGGCGCGAACAGGCTTCAAAGGCTGCCTCGCTTATCGTTATACTTGGTTATTGCGCGGCTTTGCCACGCGATTTACTATTTCGTGGCTTCGGGGCGCGATATTCTGCCGGATTGGCTATCGGTTAACCTGGGAAATACTCTGCTGTTCATCGGCTTCTTTTTCGAGGCGCATGCGATATTCCGCCTGATTAAAGAAAATACGAACCGTACAGACCGGCTGCTGCGCGCAATTCTTATCGTTGCCGTTACGGCGTTCAACGTCGTCGAAGCACTGCTGCCGTTTGGCGGTATACGCATAACGATGGCGTCGTTTGGCGTCGTCGCCCTTATGGCGCTGTCCGTCGTGCGCATGCTGCTTTCCCGCGATTCCGGAGCGCTTACAAAAGCGACGGCCATACTATATTGCGTGTTCCTGATATTGCTGCTTGGAAGGGCGATATATGGCCTCCAGAACCCGAACGCGGGCATTTTGGCGACAAACATCCTACATTCGGTTACATTCCTCTCGCAGCTTTTGCAGTTGATAATCGCGCTGCCGGCATATTCGCTGATTCTTAAAAGCTATGCCGACGAAGCGCTTCTTTTAATGGCTACGACCGACCGCGTGACAGGCGCTACGAACCGTCACGCGTTTATGGACACCGCAGCCGCCGTCTACAAAAATTGCAGGCGATATCGTATTCCATTCGCCGTATTATTTATCGATATCGATCATTTTAAAAAAGTAAACGACCAATATGGGCATCAGTTTGGCGACAGTGTTCTGGTGCGCGTGGCGGCGCTCATTGATAAATGCCTGCGGGAAAGCGATTTGAGCTGTCGCTATGGCGGCGAAGAATTCGTCGTATTGCTGTCGCGTTCCGACGGGCCGTCCGCGGAGCTGGTCGCCCGGCGTATTGTGGACGAAGTGCGGGAAACGCGCTTCGAAGAGCATCCTGAATTTAAAGTTACCCTCAGTATCGGCGTCGCTTTTGGCGCGCCGCTTCTTGAAAAAAGCTTTGAAGAGGCTATAAACCTTGCCGACGAGGCCATGTACCGCGCAAAGAGGGCCGGGCGCGGACGTATCGTCATGAACGAGGCGGAGGCATAATTACAAAAGTTTTCGCCCTTTGCTAAACTTCGAAATAAAAGCTATACTATATGCAAGCCATCAAGAACTAATAAGAAAGGACGGCTTGCATGCCCGAAAGCAACGAAAAAAGGCTACTGATCGGCCAATTTGCCGATTCGTACGCGCCTACGGTGGACGGCGTCGTTACAGTAGTACAAAATTACGCCTATTGGCTTAATAAAAAATTCGGCAGTTGCGTCGTTGTGGCGCCCAAAACGCCTGGATACGAAATACACGAGCCGTTTCCCGTCGTTCCATTCATATCTATCCCCGCCTACGGGCGCGAGCCTTACCGGCTTGGCCTTCCCGGAGTAGACATGAGATTCCAAAGACAGATGCGCGCGATCGAATTCGACTTGGTGCACGCGCATTCGCCATTCGTGGGCGGTATGGAGGCAATGCGTATCGCAAAAGAGCGCAATATTCCGCTGGTAACGACGTTCCACTCAAAATACTATGACGATTTCCTTACTTATTTCGGCAGCGAAACGCTGGCCATGACTGCGCTTTCGACGCTGATGCGGTTCTATCGGAAAGCGGATTACGTTTGGACTGTGTCGGACGCCACGGTGCAAACGCTGCGCGAGTACGGCTACCGGGGCGCGGTGGAAGTGATGCCGAACGGTACGGAGGTACGGTATCCAAAGGATTCCGGCGCTGCGCGCGATAGGGCGGAAGCCTTGTGCGGCCTAACGAAAGACCAGCCGCTGCTGCTATTCGTCGGGCAGCATATTTTACAAAAAAACACGCCGCTTCTGATTCGGGCCTTTGCAAGGTATCGCGCCTATGGCGGACGCGCCAAGCTCGCTATGGTAGGGCAAGGCTATGCCCGCGAGGAGCTCGAACTGCTCGCAAAGGAGCACGGCGTTGGGAATGACGTCGTCTTCATGGGCCAAATAGTCGACAGGGATTTATTGTCGGGTTTCTATTTGCGCGCCAGCTTATTCGTATTTCCGTCGCTATACGATAACGCGCCGATAGTAGTGCGCGAAGCGGCCGCGATGGGCTGCCCGAGCCTAATGATCCGTGAATCGACAGCGGCGGAGATCATTTCCGACGGCGAAAACGGCTTCCTTTGCGCGAATAGCGCCGACGCTTTGAGCAAAAGGTTGTTCGATCTTATGGAAGATCCTTCGCGCTTAAAGAGCGCCGGCGAAGCCGCGAAGGAGACTATAGTCGTGCCTTGGGAGAAAATCGTTGAGTCCGTATATGAGCGCTATAAAGCGATAGTATATAGCTATTCTCCCAACAAGCGCGGCGCGCGCGTCCGGGAACGCATGCATTCCCGTAAGCTGCGGCAGCGCCGCAAGCATCTGCGCAAATACGCTAGGATACTATTCGACCCCGGCAGCGGGGCGTGGGTCAGCGCGGAGCGAAAAAAGAGGCGAAGCGACAAGGATTCGCTCAATACGCCAAAATGAATAGATATACGCCAAGAGAGCGGCATACGGCGCGCGTAACGGAGGTTTTCGCCAATAATATACAGGATGTTTTTCGCTATATACAAAAGCGGTGAATTTTGGTATACTACGNNCCAAGATGAAGAAGTATGCGCTGAAAAAGCTTTTCTGTATTTTCCTTGCCGCCGCTGTGATCGTCGCGGTATTGCCCACGGCTTTTGCGGCCGCCCCCGAGATCGAATCCGAGGCGGCGGTGCTTATCGAGGCCGAATCCGGCCGCGTCTTTTTCGAGAAGGACAGCTCGAAGAAATGGTTTCCTGCGAGCACAACGAAAGTCCTCTCGTCGATCATAGCGATCGAACAGGGCGACCTCGACGAAACCATTACCGTCGGCAAAGAGGTCAACCGGTTTAACTCGTCGTCATCTTTAATGGGCATTCGCGAAGGAGAGACTGTATCGCTCCGCGACCTGCTTTACGGTATGATGCTCGCCTCCGGCAACGACGCCGCGGCGACTGTCGGCGTGGCTATCGGCGGCTCGCTTGAAGAATTCGCGGAGCTTATGAACGCGAAGGCCAAAGAGCTGGGCATGGAAAATTCCCATTTTGTCAATCCTCATGGCCTGCACGACGAAGAACATTATTCCACGGCGCTCGATATGGCGAAGGCCGCCGCGTACGCCATGAAAAACGAGACATTCCGCACGATCGTCGCCACGGAAGAATATACCGCCAAAACGGCTTCGAGACACCAGGACAAACCGCTTGTCCTTACGACAACTAATAAGCTGCTCTATTTCGATTCCGAAAAGGACGACCACGATTACCGCTACCGCTACGCCACGGGCATCAAAACGGGCTCCACGCCCGCCGCGAGCGGCTGCTTGATTGCGTCCGCAGAGAAGGACGGCGTCGAGTTTATCGCGGTTGTTCTGGGCGACACAACACGCAAATATACCGAGCGCTGGCGCGAAGTGCGCGATATGTTCGAATACGGCTTCGATAATTTTACATCCGTACAGCTTAGCGCGCTGCCCATAGAAAAATCCATGACGGCGCCTATTGCAAACGCCGCTCCAGATGACGACGGCAACGCCATAAGCACGGCGCCCATTCAAGTTACGCTCGGAGATCAAACAATCAGTGGCCTTAAGTCTCAAATCGAAGGCCTGAAGGACGACGCGTCGCCGATTAAAGCCGAATTACATCTCGATAAAGAGCTAGTCGCGCCTATCTCAAAAGGACAAGCGGTAGGAACGGTATCCTACCGCTTGGAAGACGAAGTGCTCGCCATTGTCGAGGCGTATGCCGCCGAGGCCATATATGCCCAAAACGCGCCGCCGGCACCGACAATTGATCTCGTAACAGTTCCTGGTTCGATTACAAATGATACTGAGGCGACCGGCCCGAGCCCAATCCTTTACGTCGTGTTGGTTTTGCTGGCGCTGCTTTTGGCGGTACTCGTAATGCGCATCTTGCATGTGCGCAGGATGCGGCGAGCGCGGCAAAAGAGGCGGCTTGCAGTACATAGACAAACATCGGGTTCGTCCTACAACGGCCGTAGGCGTACCGTCGGAAACCGCTATTCCATGTATTCAAGGAGCAGGCGCTGATAAATTTCGCTTGATCGAAAAGCAAAGCTGTGCTATATTATTTGAGCTGCGCTATAAAAATAGCTGCGAGCCGGTGTGATGGAATTGGCA
>DBDD01000329.1:16443-16622 GCA_002293365.1 Christensenella sp. UBA941
GGCAGACGTGACGGACTCAAAATCCGTTGGTAGCGATACCGTGTCGGTTCGAGTCCGACCACCGGCACCACAGGCCCGCGAGGCCCTAAAATAGGGCGTTTGCGGGCTTTTTCCTTGCCCGCGAATTGGCCTCTTTCTGCCCTCGGATTTCGATTTTATCACGATGTCCCTCCGATTTT
>DBDD01000121.1 GCA_002293365.1 Christensenella sp. UBA941
CAGGGGCGCGCGGAGAAGACGAGGATGCGATTTGCCATAGAAATAGCCTCGGCGATATCGTGGGTGACGAGAATGGCCGTCTTTTTCTCAGCTTTTATTATGTTGCCGACGATATCCGATACGGCGAGGCGCGTCTGCGAGTCGAGCGCGGAAAAAGGCTCGTCGAGCAAAAGGATATCAGGCTCGACGGCGAGCGTGCGGATCAAGGCGATACGCTGGCGCATGCCGCCGGAAAGCTGGCGGGGGTAATGCCTGCGAAAATCGTATAGACCGTAGGTTTTAAGCAGGCTTAGGGTTCTTTGTTTGCGCTCCTTCGTGGCCTCGCCGCGCACTTCTAGGCCGAGCATGACGTTTTGTTCTATGGTGCGCCAATCGAAGAGATGGTCGTGCTGTAGCATATAGCCAACGAGCGGGCTCGGCTTCGTGACTATGGAATCGCCGAGCCAAATATCGCCCTCGCTCGAAGGGTATAGGCCGCATATCATAGACAAGACGGTGGATTTACCGCAGCCGGACGGGCCTACGATGGCGACGAACTCACCCTCCTTTACATCGAAGGAGAGCGAGCGCACGGCGACGGTTTCGCCTTGCGCGCTGTGGTATGTGATGCCGACGTTGTCGAGCCGAACGATGGTTTTATCCAATAGCTGCCGCCTCCATTATCGATAAGGAAACTATAATATCGTATTCTTGGGGATACGGGTGGGTGAAAGAGAGTGGAGAGTTGACAACACAAATAAACCATGCTAACATGTCAGACATAAGATCGTCAGAAGATCATCGCAGAAGAAGGGAGTTATAGCTATCACAAAAGAGCTGAAATTCCCGAAGCGTAAATTTTTTCTGCTTCTGAGCAGGTTGAGGAGTACGTAAAAGGAGCTATTCAGCGCGGCAAAATGATAGTTTGCGATAAATTGCCAAACGATACGGTGCTGGTAAAAGTTATAAGAATCGGAAGGTCTTCGTTTTGCGAGGTTATGAGAATGCTTGCCGCATATGGTGTTGTCGAAGTCAGACAAGTCGAAGGTACATTTAAGATAAAAAATATGTTTCCAAATAACGAAGCGGGCTTTAGGGGCTAGTTTGGATTTAAAAGCAAGGAGCTTATTCAAAAATAATAAACATCAATAGGAGGAGCACATGAATAAGTCATATTTTTTCCGGGTACAGGAGCAAACACCGACGAAATTCTGGATCAACAACGTTACGCCCAAGGAAGCGCAGATGGCGATCGATCACGGCGCGACAGGCTGCACGCAAAACCCTTCCTATACGTGGAAGATGATTAACCATGCCGAGAACAAGGGCCACACGCTTGAGCTGCTCGACAAGATCATAGCCCGCGAAGCGGACGACGATATCGCCGTATCCGAGCTTCAGGCGGAGCTTGTCCGGGAAGTCGCCGATGTATTTATGCCGCTCTACGAAGCGACGGGCGGGCGCCAAGGCTACGTTACCATCCAAGAGAATCCGTTCGTAGAGAACGAGGAATTCATCGTAGAGCGCGGCTATATCAACCGCGGCGATAAGCCCAATATCATGATTAAAATCCCCGCGACGGTAGACGGCCTGAAATCCATAGACAGGCTGGTAACAAACGGCGTACCCTTCAACGCGACGGAGGTAATGAGCTTAGACCAGGCCATAGACGTCTGCACGCTCTATCATGACGCTTGCATGAAGATGAAGAACCCTCCCGCGGCCGTTCTGTCGCATATTGCCGGTATTTTCGACGAGCAGCTCGCGAAAACCGCCAAAGCCGAAGGCATCGATATTTCTTCCGACGTCCTATGGCAGGCCGGTATCGCGGCGGCGAAGAAGATATACCAAATCGTAAAAACCCATTGGCCGGAAATCGGATTCGTAAGCGGCGGCGCGCGCGGACTGCATCATTTTACAGAGATGGTGGGCGCGGATTGTATGGTGACAATCAACTGGCTGGGTACGGCCGACAAGCTGATTGAAAACGATCCTCCCGTTGTACAAAGATTCCTTCAGCCCGCTCCCCACGAGGTTGTCGACGAGCTTTGCCTGAAGATGGAGGAGTTCCGCAAGGCCTATTTCAAAGGCTCCCTGACGCCCGAAGATTACGAAACGTTCGGCTCTGTGGTACTGTTCCGCGAGCAGTTTGAAGACGCTTGGCTTAAAGCGCGCGAATTCGTCGCGAACCGCCGCAAGGAACTGAACAAATAGCAATAAATAGCTTCCGCTAGAGGGCGGTAAATTCGATATGAAAAGAAAGTCGATCGTATTAACGGCTTTGATTCCGGCCGCGGAAATGAACGCCGATATATTCAAGTCCGTGTCAGAATCCTTGTTTGCGCGGGGGATTTCTACAATCGAATACTGCACGGCAAAGGAACAAGCGGTGGAGAAAGGCGCTTTCCTAAAGGCGCTGGGTGCAAATAGCGTCTATCTGGGCGCAAGCGCGCAGAAAAGGGGAAAGAGCAGCCTGTGCGCGCCCGATGCACAGGCCAGAAGCCAGGCGCTAGAGCTTGCGAAGCGGCAGATCGATATTGGGATCGAAGCCGGGGCGTCCAGCGTTTTGCTGACAAGCGGCTGGCGTGTGGAAGAAGCGGAGCGTATTGCCGCTTGGGACGCTCTGGAGGCGTCGTGCCGCGAGCTTTTGGAGCTTGCCGCCGGGCATATCGAGCTGACGCTTGAGCCGGGAGATACCGGCGTCGAATTCTGCCAGCTATTGGGTTCGACAGAGGACGCCCTCGCGTTTATAAACAGATTCGAGAAAAGCGAAAGCGCGCCTAAGCTTACGATGGATATGAGCCATTGCGCGCAACTTGGCGAGGATCCTCTAGCGGCCATAACAGCCGTAAAAGACCACTGCCGCCATATCCATCTAGCAAACTGCGTACTGCAAAAAAACAACCCGCTCTATGGGGATAAGCATCCCGTTTTTGACTATCCGGAGGGAGAGTTTTCAAAGGCGGACGCGATAAGCCTAGAGAGCGAGCTGGAAAAACTATTTGCCGGTAAAGACTATACGCTCGGTGTCGAAATCATCAATCGCTTTGACGACCAGCAAGCCGGTATGGACGCAATATTGGCTTCGTTGCGCTGGTTCTTACGCTAGACGATCCGTAATACAGAACAAGAAAAGAGGCGGTAAAACACCGCCTCTATTTTAATATCGCCTGTTGCGGCGCGCTTTGCTAAACATATTTGCGCATATGCTTAAGAGCGCTTTTTTCCAGACGGGAAACTTGGGCTTGGGAGATGCCTATCTCTGTGGCGACCTCCATCTGTGTGCGGCCATCGAAAAAGCGCATATGCAGAATCTTTTTTTCGCGCTCGTTCAGGCGGCGCATGCCCTCTTGCAACGCTATGCCGTCGAGCCAGTTTTCGTCATGCGAGTCCTCGTCGCTGATCTGATCCATTACGAATATGGCGTCGCCGCCGTCGTGATAGACCGGCTCGAACAATGAGACGGGATCCTGTATCGCGTCCAGCGCGAAGACGATCTCCTCGGGCTTCATGTCCAGCTCCTTTGCGATTTCGTCGATCGTTGGCTCGCGCGTGTTTTCGGACATCAGCTTCGTGCGCGCCTGGAGCGCTTTATACGCGATATCGCGCAGAGACCGGGATACGCGGATGGCGTTATTGTCGCGAAGGTAGCGGCGAATTTCCCCTATAATCATCGGTACGGCATACGTGGAAAAGCGTACGTTGTGCCCGGTATCGAAGTTATCGATCGCTTTGATAAGCCCGATACACCCTACTTGGAACAGGTCGTCGACATTTTCGCCCCTATTGTGAAAGCGTTGAATTACGCTTAGGACAAGACGGAGATTCCCACGGATGAATTCCTCTCTGGCAAGTGCGTCGCCCGCGTGAATGCGCGTAAAAAGCGCCATCATCTGCGCGTTTGTCAGCACCGGAAGCTTCGAGGTATCGACCCCGCAAATCTCGACCTTGTTCAACAGCATACGATACCTCCGGCAAAAGAATTTGTTATGCGCGGTTTCGTCTCCGGCGCAAGCCGGATTGGGTCGCGTGCTAAAATAGCTTTGCCATCGAATTATGCTTTTATGCGCGGCTTGGAAAAGCAAAAAAATTAATGCATCAGAGAGAAAGGCATATATATGGCAAACGGCTTCGCGCCATGATATACTAAATGGGATACTATATAAATCTATAAAACAGGCAGAGTGATACGAAGATCAAATCGTTCCGGGAGGAGCTTCATGGAGCCGATAGAGGAATTCAATAAGGCGAGTGTGCTTTTGGAGAAGGCGGAGTACAATCAGGCGGCGGAGCTGCTTTTCAAGCTGCGGAAGCAAAACCCGGCCATGGCGCCGCTATGCGATTATCAGCTCGCCGCCGTAGCGAACGCCCAGGGCGACCCGATGATGGCGTATAAGCTCTACTACAACGCGTTTACCAGGATGCCGAATCTGACGTCCGTCCTGTATGCCGAAAAGGCCTCCAGCAAAAACTATATTTTTACAGGCAAAAGGAACGAACAGGAGCGTACGTCCTGCCCGCTTTGCGGCAATACGGATACTACGCCCAAATGGTGCTACCCGCTGCCAGAGGCGATAGGCTACAATAGCTTTTTCAACCCCATACGTCTTTGGATGTACTGTGCCCCGTGCCATCACGTATTCGCGAGGCATTTTCCAGAAAAGCTCTTCATCTATAACGATTCGCCCCGCAGCCCGCAGCCGTCTTTTTTCAGCTATTACTCCGACGTTTTGGGAAGGGTTTCGCAATATGCCTCTGGCATGAAGCTCTTCGAGGTCGGCATAGGGGCGTGCGAATGCCTGCTGGCGGCGCGCGAAATCGGGTTCGACGCAATCGGGATCGACGTGATCGACAAACACGTGCGAATGGCGCGCGACTACGGGCTAAACGCCGAGACTGCCGATTTTGTGGAATATGAAACCGGCGACAGGTTCGATGTGATCATAATGGGCGACGTATTGGAGCATGTAAGCGATCCCGTTTTGGCTATGAATAAGGCGGCGGAGCTCATGAAAGAAGACGGCGCGCTCTGGGTATCTACGCCGAATTTCGACAGCGCGTTTTCCATAGTAAGCGGCCATAAGGACGGCATGAAGCGCCAACAATACCACGTAAATTATTTTTCGCGCGATTCGTTTTACTCCTTATTGAATAAGTGCGGCCTTATGCCGGTGGATTATACTATTTCAGAGCGGTATAATGGCTCTATGGAGGTTATAGCCGTAAAAAACCGCTGACGAAAGGGACATGTATCCTTCCTAATTCGCATACGATAGTCTAGCTGGGGTAAAGGGAGCAATGGAAACCCGGATTTGACTTAGCGATTTAGTCTCTAAACGCAGGAAGGTACGCATGAACCGCATGAAATCGGCCCGGAAAGCGAAAATTGCCTTGTTTGCCGCCGCCATGCTGCTGCTGATCGCGATGGCGGCGTTTTTCGTGGTCGGCGTTGCGGAAACGGGGCTAGACGGGCTTTTGGGCGGCAACTTCTTCGCGCCTCATAACCTTTTAGCCTGGCAAATTCCCGCGCTGCGAGGGCTTGAAGTCGAGACGTGGGAGGAGGAATGGCCCGAGGGCTACTTCGAAGAGGAGACGCCGATGGGCGACTTGCCGCCGACGG
This sequence comes from Christensenella sp. UBA941, assembly GCA_002293365.1. Taxonomy (GTDB): domain Bacteria; phylum Bacillota; class Clostridia; order Christensenellales; family UBA941; genus UBA941. The sequence continues at coordinate 5,600 of DBDD01000121.1, forward strand.
AAATAATACGGCCCGAGCCGGCCGCTACGGCCGTACCCAGCCAAGCGCCAAAGGTCGAGGTCGTCGAGATCGATCCGAATATCTCGGAGAGCGTTAAAGTTGAAATACTGAATATGGAGAACGAGAAGCTGCCCGCGATAGACCTCTCCGGCGCAGCGCCGCGCGTTTTAATATACTCCACGCATTCAACCGAGGCGTTTACCCAAACCGATGAAAACCCGTACGAGCCCTCGAGCGAGTGGCGCACAGAGGACGAAACGAAGAATATTATAGCCGTGGGCGCGTTGCTCGCTAGGGAGCTGCACGATAAGTACGGCTTCGCAGTAATACACGATACGACGAACCACGAGCCGCCGGATTTTTATACGAGCTACAACCGCTCGCTGGAAACGATGGAAAAGTATAAGAAACAGTACCCTTCGATAGACGTGTTTATAGACGTACACCGTGACGCGGACGAAAGCGAGGGTGAAAACAAGGACTTTGTGGAAATCGACGGCAAGCGCGTCGCCCGGCTTATGTTCGTCGTCGGAACGGGCCAGGGCGTTACGGGCGTGGGATGGAAGGAACGGCCCCAGTGGCAGCAGAACTATCAGCTTGCGCTGGACGTTACCGACGAGCTGAATAAGATCTGCCCGACGCTTGGCAAGCCCGTCCGCGTAAAGACGGGGCGTTACAACCAGCATATGTCCAGCCGCGCGATGTTAATAGAAGTCGGACACAATAAGAATACGTTCGAGGAGGCCATGAACGCCATGCCGTATTTCGCCCAGGCGATAGCGGCGGCGACTATGGATTAAACCAACCCCAAAAATTCCGCGATATGATAGGAATAAATAAGCGCGAAGCGCGTCTTATAGTCGCCAAGAGCGAGGCCCGTAAGCTCCTCGATACGCTTGAGCCTATAGTTTAGCGTGTTGCGGTGAATGAAAAGCGCCTTGGCGGATTGTGACAGGTTCGCGTCGTGTTTTAGGTAGCAATGCAGCGAATGGAAGTACGACGAGCCCGATTTGGCGTCGATATCGCGCAGCTTGTTGAGTACGGGGTGCATATATCGAAACAACTCGCGCGGAGTATCGAAGGACGAAAGCAGGTCGAAAAAGCGAAAATCCCCGTATTCGTATACATAGCCGCCAAGATTGAATTGAGCCGCGAAAGCTATAGCGGTGAAGGCGTTGCGGCATTGCGCGGAAACGTTTTCTCCGCCGGTGAAGACGTCGCTGACGCCGCAGCGAAGGCGGTATTTTTCGCAAGCGAGCGCGAGCTCGGGCGCGCCGCTTCCCCCGTCGGGAACATCCATGAGAAGCGCCAGCGCGTCTCTAAAGCGGACGGAATGACCCGCAGGCAAAGCGGCGCGTATATGGGCGAAATTCGGATTGTCAAAGTCGATTTCGAAGACGGCGACGCGCATGGGATGGTCGAGGTTTATTTTTGCGGAACGTATTCGAAGGCGCAAATCCATCGTAAGGCGGTCGGCGGACAGCAAATCAAGGAGAACCGCTTCTGATGTGGAAGAGGGCGGGGGCGGGGAGTCGGCCAAAATGCGCGACGCGGCGCGAGACAGCTTGCGGACGTGCGCGGCGGGATATCCGGTAAGCCCGTTTAACGCCTCAAGAAGCGAGCCTTCGCCGTAATTTTCAATATATACGTCGAATAGCCGTTCCAACCCTTGCGTCGCGGAGGCTAAATGCTCCTTTTCGTTACGCGTCATCTTATCACTCCCGGATTAAGCCCGGATTTTTCAAAAGCGGTGCGCGGATATAGACGTTTCCGGCGAGCCGCTCGGCGCTTTCGCCCCCGATTAGGAACTGTACGCGCTTTACGTCCGGGAATTCGCAGACGGTGTTTATGATGGAATACATTAAGAGAAAGCCGGCGTCGGTTTCGAGCGCCGCGGCAGCGGCTGCAAAGGTCTCGGAACAGTCGATCCAGGCCATGTCGCCCGAGATTGTCACATGAGGGATGTCGTATGGGTCGGCCCCGGGCAATACGGATAAAAGGTCTTCGCCTTCGCCTTGCTGTGGGCCTTTAAGCAATTCTTGGAGGCGATACTCCGGGTTCATCGCCTCCGATTGGCTTAACGTGCGGCTTATGCCCGTTAGCGAGCCGGAAGAGTTTGCAAAATAAAGAGGAACCTCCGCGCCGATAAGGCCGGAAAATTTATCGCGGGAAAGCCGGCCGCCCTCGAATTCGACAGTACCGGCGCCTGGCATGGCCAGACTTGAAACCGCCTCGCCGTTGAGCGATATGGCGATATGGTCGTTTGTGGGGATAAAGCTCGCGAGCGAGCAAACGACCGAAGCGATCGCGAGCGCCGAGCCTGTACTCGGCCCCGTTAGCGCGATGTCGATTTTGCTGCGGCCGGATTCGAGGATCTCCGTACGCGGTGCTGTTTCTGGCGAAAAGCCTGCAAACGTGGCTCGGAGGTCGCCGAGAGGCGATGGGCCTTCCTGAAGCTCGTCGAGGATGGCCTCAGCGTAATCGAGGTCGCTAACGGTGATGCTGCGTACCTCGGGAAGAAGGAAACGGCCTGAAACGTCAGCAAAATATAGCGTGGCGAGATATGTATTAAGGCGCTCCGTGGTATAGGATGTTCCAGGCGCGGCGTCGGTTTGCCGCGTTTCCATCTGCTGGCGGAGCCTCGATTGGTATAAATCGTAGTCTTCGGTAAAATATTCTGTTACGCCGGTGGGCTTGCCGTCGTAGCCCGGTTCGCGCCCGCCGGACAATACATTTAGATAGCGCGAACCGTCGAGGGAGTGAAGCGTTTGTATTAGCGCCGCCTTGGCGAGCGTGCGGTCGCTCGCGAACATCTGTTCGAACGTTTCGGAGAGGTTTAGCGTCGTAACGCCGCGCGCGGATTCGAGTCCTATAAGCGTTGTATCCGGCCAAAAAACGCGCTTTAAGTCGCTGGACTGCGGGCCCTCTAGCAGTTGCTTTACGGCGGCCGCGGAGCGCGATTCGTAGGGGCTAAGCTCGATACTGCGCGATTCCGGCACGAGGCGCGCGCCGTCCTGGCTGACAAAATATAATTGCAAAGTTACGCGCTGTAGGGCCGCTTCCGGCGGATTCGCGGAGGCGGAGCCAGGCGCCGCCGCGAAATTCGGCATTTCAGGCGAGCTCGCGCAAGCGGAAAGAGCGCTAAGGAGCGTTATGAGAGCGAGGAACAGGGATGTTTTTTTTACAAGCGACAACTTCTTCCTCCGAAATATAAAATATTCCGTAGGGGCGGATGGCGATCCGCCCNNGATTGCCATCCGCCCCTACAAATTTGGGTCACCCATCAACCTCCGCGCCCAAAAGGCGCAGTAACGACTCGTATTCGATCCTAAAAACCTCCTGAGAGCGCGTGGCGCGCACGGGGATATTTTCGCGGCCGCGCGTTACGCCGTCGTCCGCGGATTTCAGGTAGACGCTCGCGGTTACGACGGCCGTCTCGCCGCCCGGAGCAATCGTATCCTCGCCCAACGAATAGTCTACGAGCTCGCCCAATGCTGAAAGCTCCGCGGCGATCTGCGATTCTGTGAGCTGCTCGGAGCTCGTGACGCGGCGCAAAAGCTGCGTCCAGTTTTTCTCGGAAAGCGCCGTAAGCGCCGCACGGAGCGCTTTCGCCGGCGTAAGCACAAATTCGGCGGAATATGTAAGCGGATCACCTTCGAATAGAGATAGCATGTCGCTAGGAACGTCGGCGCGCGCGCCCTCTTCGATTTGAATACGGACGCGCTCGCACGAGCCGAGCNNGTGTTTGTTATGGCGCTTAGCGCTAAGCGCTTCTCTATAAGCGCCTGCGCCACAAGCGCGGGATCCTGCTGCCAGCCGTCGGGCATAATCGCAGCCGTGTTCAGGAACTCGTCCGATAAAGTCAAGAACAAAATCCCGCTCGAAATTTCGATCGAGATGAGCTCCGTGCCGCTTGGGATCAGGGGAGCAAGCTGCGTAAGCGTCGTGTCCGGGCCGTTTATAAGGCCTCGGAAGGCGGCTTCCTCGGCGGTTTCATCCGCGCCGACGTCGAGCTGGCGCAGTTCGCTTCCGATAAACGCTTCATCCGCGACGCGGAAGTAAAGCCGCGCCTCCGCACGCCCCGCTTGAGCGCCGGCTTGCGGGTTTACCGGCGGGGGGCCGGGCGTAGAAGTCTGGCGTATGACGCTCGG
>DBDD01000107.1 GCA_002293365.1 Christensenella sp. UBA941
TCCCCTTAGCTACCCCATTGTAATTGCGGTAAGCCTTGTTATTGTGGTGGTATCACGGACGCGATGTATCGCGTCCCTACAGGATTATCACGGGCGAAAATAGTTTGTCCCTACAGATTGCGATATGAGGTATAGTTGTTGAAACCTGACCTAGGCAATATTCTGGGCGCGAAAATGCGCGTTTTAAAAGACGAGCCAATGGCTCGCCATACGACTATAAAGGCCGGCGGCCCGGCCGATTATTTCGCTATTGCGGAATCCGAAGAGCAAGTAAGCTTCGCGCTGAAAGCGGCGAGGGAGGCGAACGCGCCGCTCATGATTATCGGCAGCGGTTCGAATTTAATCGTGCGCGACGGCGGAGTTCGTGGCGTCGTTTTGCGCCTCGCGTTTTCGGACATGCGTTTCGAAGGAAACGAAGCCGCCGTAGAAGCGGGTTGTTCGCTTTCGGCATTCGTTATGGGAGCGATAAACGCGGGGCTTATGGGCCTTGAATTCGCGCACGGCATACCCGGCTCCGTAGGCGGGGCGGTTTATATGAACGCTGGCGCGTATGGCGGCGAGGTTAGCGAGCGGCTTAAGCGCGTCGAGGGTATAACGCTAATGGGCGAGTCGTTTTCGATAGAGCGCGGCGATGCGGGCTTCGGCTATCGCAAGTCAATTTTTCAGCGCGGCGATTCGGTCGTTTTGCGCGCAGTATGGGGATTAGAGCCGGACGACGGCTCGGCGCGCGCGCGTATTATGGAATATGCTAAGCGGCGGCAAGATAAGCAGCCTTTAAATATGCCGTCGGCTGGCAGCGTTTTCAAGCGCCCCGAGGGGCGTTTCGCGGGCGCGCTCATCGAAGGCGCGGGGCTGAAGGGCGCGCGCGTTGGCGGGGCTATGGTATCAGAAAAGCACGCCGGGTTCATTGTAAACGCGGGCGGCGCGTCGGCGTCGGACATAATAAGGCTTATAGAGCTCGTGCAAAAGCGCGTTTTCGAGCATGCTGGCGTTTTGCTCCAAACGGAGGTTAAGCTCGTGGGCGAGGAGGGTTAATTGTGTATCTGCTTATCATAACTGGTATGTCCGGCGCGGGCAAATCGCACGCGTTGCGAAAGCTTGAGGACATGGACTTCTTTTGCGTAGACAATCTGCCCGCGGCGCTGCTGGAAGATTTTGTTGAAAGCTGTGCGAAGCCGACGCCCCAAATCGAGCGCGCAGCGGTCGTCATGGACGTGCGCGAACGCGGTTTTCTCGGCGTTATTGAGGAATCGATAAAAGCCCTGAAAAAGGCCGGCGTTCAGACCGAGTTACTCTTTCTCGACGCGCGCGACGAGATAATCATTACCCGCTATAAAGAAACGCGCCGTGTGCATCCGTTTTCACGCGAGGGCTGGATCGAGGAGGGCATCCGTAACGAGCGCAAGGCGCTGGCCGCGCTGTATGAGATGGCGGATCATGTTATCGACACGAGCGACTATAGGCCCATGCAGCTATATACCGCTATAGAGCGCGCACTAAAGCGGGGCGAGGGCGTAAAGTTTCAAATTTCGAGCTTTGGCTATAAATACGGCGCCCCGCTCGACGCGGACTGGATGCTGGATATGCGCTTTGTGCCCAATCCGTTTTATATAGAGGAGCTGCGCCCGCTGACGGGACAAGATAAGGCGGTCAGCGAGTATGTTTTTGGATTTGGGGAATGCAAGCTGTTGTTTGAAGATATTGCTCGAATCCTGACTAGAATTACCCCGATGTACGAGCGCGAGGATAAACATACGCTCTCGATAGCGATAGGATGTACGGGAGGCCGGCATCGTTCCGTGGCGTTCGCTCAGGCGCTTTACGAGTATCTGTTCAATAACGGCCATGAAGCGTATCTCTACCACCGGGATATTTTTAAGGACAAGCAGCCATGACGTTTTCAGCGTCCGTAAAGGAAGAAATTGCGAGAGCACGCCCCCGCGCAAAGTCGGTACGCCTCGCGGAGCTCGCCGCGATTTTGCATTCCGCGGGCTTTCTGCAGCTTAGCGGAGGCGCTTGGCGGCTGCGCCTAGAAATGGACTCCCATGCGGCGGCCGTGAAAGCCCAGTGGCTTCTGGGGAGCCTCGGCTTTGCGCTGGAGAGCGAGCTCCAGGCGCACGAAAAGGGTAGGGGCAAGGAGCGCGTACAGAGCTTCGACGTTATCGTCTACGGCGAAGGGCTAGGCAAGCTGCTTTCGGATACGGGCTTCTTCGTGGATGGAGAGCTGGTAGGCGGAGGTATATTACCCGTATTCGAGGAGAATGGCGCGGTGCGGCGCGCGTTTTTGCGCGGCGCATATCTGGGCAGCGGCTACGCCGCAAATCCAAATAAATCCAACCACATGGAGATCGTCATAAGAAGCGAGCGGCTTGCGGAGGATATATTAAGGCTGCTCGCGGAATATGAAATCCATGCGAAACGCATATACAGAAAAGGCAGCTATGTGATATACTTAAAAGGCGGCGAGGGCATCGCGGATTTTTTTGGCTTAATCGGCGCGAGCGCGTCGGTAATGGCCTATCAAAATATCCGTATCCTAAAAGAAATTCGCAACAATACCAACCGGGCCGTCAATTGCGACACAGCGAACCTCAATAAAGCCGTCGGCGCGGCACTTCGGCAAAAACGCGCCATCGATACCATTATCCGCGAAGTTGGGCTGGAAAGCCTGCCGCCGTCGCTCTATGAGGCGGCAATACTGCGCCGGCAATATCCGGAAGCGACGCTAAACGAATTAGTTGCGCTTACAGGAGTGGGCAAATCGGGCTTATATCATCGATTCAGCAAAATAGAAGCGCTTGCGAAAGAGATTGAAATCGAAAGGGGTACTGAATAATGCAGCACAAGGTTCTAGAAATAAGGAACAAAGACGGTCTGCGCGCCCGCCCGGCGTCTATGTTTGTACAAGCCGCCAGTAAATTCAATTCCCAGATTCTGATCGAGCGCGGCAACAAAAAGATTAACGCCAAGTCGATCATGGGCGTGCTTTCCCTCGGCGTCCAGCGTGGCGACGCGATTCACCTTATCGCCAACGGCGATGACGAACGCGCCGCCATCGAAGCCATGTCCGCTTTGGTGGAGGGCGATTTCGGCGGGGAGCCGGATCGTTCTTTTGAATGAAAAAGGATTGCTAAATAAAAGCTGAACAATTGTAGGGGCGGCCTTTGGCCGTCCGCGACCCTAAATTGTAGGGACACGATATATCGTGTCCGTGACTTAAAAAACGGGTATAATTATGGTCACGGACGCCATGTATGGCGTCCCTACAGCTAGAAGCGATGATTACCGTATCCCCGAATAAAGCACTTGGCAGTTGCGTCCCCGCTTTTTTGCTATGTACAGCGCGGTGTCGGCGCAATGATACAGCTCGTCAAACGTCGTACCGTGGCTTGGCGATAGGGCGATTCCGATGCTTGCCGTCACATGGGCTGCGCCGCCCGCGGGTACGACTTGTCTCCACGACTCGGCGATACTCAGGGCCTTTTTTTTCGCCATTGACGCATTTTTAATGCCTCTGCAAAACGCTACAAACTCGTCTCCGCCTTGCCGGCCAATAAAATCCGAATCGCGCAGAATGCTTTTCATGGCGGTGGCGCAGGCTTTCAGTACCCCGTCGCCCGATATATGTCCGTATGTATCGTTTATCGCTTTAAAGTGATCCGCGTCGATCATGATGAATGCGCCGGAGCTGTCCTCGGCTTCCCTTAGATGCTGTTCTACCATGCGCTGAAATGTCGTACGGTTCCATATCCCCGTCAAGCCGTCCGTTTCGGCTTTCAGAATCGCGTCGTTAAGGCGCAGGCGCAGCATAACGGAGCTGAGCAAGCCCGTTATGGCCTGAACGGTTTCAAGGTCTCCGCGCGCCAAACGCGTCATATACGGCGGCTGTTCCACCATGCGCCCGGTTAAAAGCAGCGCGACGATTTCGCCCTGAACAAGAATAGGCGAAACGATAAAAAACGGCAAGTCGAACTCCCGGCGCAGCGGCTGATAGCGCTCGGACGATTCCTGCGCCGTTACCAGGGCCGGTTCGGCGCAAAGCAGATCCTCGTGAATACGCACGGCCTTTCCCGAGAGCCGTTCCTTCTCTTCGGACGTAAATCCTTGCAATACGGCGGGCGTAAATGTTCCCGATCCATTCGAAAGCAATACAAGCGTCTTTTGCATGTTCAAGGCGGCGTTCATGCGCCGGGCAACTTCTACGAGCGCGTCCACATAATCGCCGGCGCTGTTGCGCAGATATTCGTTTAGCTCGGCAATGAGCTTAAAGCCGCGGCGCATCAATTCAAGCTCGAATCGCAGCGTAATCGCCTGGGTATCCATAGCCAGTATTTTAGCGGCGTTTTGTTCGCACAGTTTACGCATTGCGTCTAGGGATATATTGTGGCCTTTCGCTGAAACGCGGGCGGCGCTTTGACGCTGAGCGGCCGGCAAACCCGGCTGTGAGCCTTCCTCATTTTGGGAAAACAAGCAAAATACTCCGGTCCAGTCCAGTCCGCGCGGACGTCCGGCGACGGAGGCGATTTCGACTCCTGTATAAAGTCCGAGAACAGGGACGCGTTCCCCGACGATTTTCTGCAAGACCAGAGCGTCCTCGAGGTCGGTGCCGCCATAACCGGCGCAACGGCCCGCGCAGTCGATATATAGCGCGAAGACGGGCTTCCTGCCATTCAGGTTTTCAAACAAGGCTTCGATTTTTGGTTTCATGTATTCTAAATCGTATGCGCGGAACATGAGCTGGAATTCGGTACCCTCCGACATATCCGGCTCGAACATGACGATGCCTCCACGCTCCTTGTCGATATCAAGGCACAGGCGGCTGGCGTACTGCGTTTCATCGTACTGCCCCCAGCGTTCGCCGTGGTTTATGCCAAATAGGAGGAAGAACGGATAATCATCCGGCTTGATTGCGGAGCCCAGCAGTTCGTCCATAAAAGCGAGCGCCGGTTTATGGTCGATTTCTAATATAACGGGGCCGTCCGCCTTCGTAACCGTATAATAAGCGGAGGCCGGACGGCAACCGTGCATAATGGCGCTGTCGATACGAACGTCTCCGCTGAAGGCCAAGGCTGTTGCGACGTTTTCTCTAAGCCCGTCTCCGATATATTGGCTGGTAAGGCTGCATATATGGTCGCCTTGCAAACCCGCGCCTGTTATGTCGGGTAAAAGGCCCAGCGCCTTTTCGAGGCCTTTTAGCAGCCATGTCGCCATTTTGAGGCGCACTTTACCCATTTCATCGCGGCCTACAGCGTCGTAAAAGAGCATGACGGGGGATTCGGGCGTTACCTCCAGCCGTTCGGCAATACGGCGTCCAAGCCGTTCTCCGGCATCCTCTTCGCTACGATCGAGGCCGCCCTCCGTAAAAATATCGCAGCGCGCGCCATCCAGCCATAGGCACGCCACGCCTACCTGATCCCCGGCATAACCGAAATCATGGTTGGTTATTACGCCCACGGCTCCGCCGCCGTAGACCGGTACGGTAGCGCCCAGTACCGAAGCGACGGCTTTGCGCAATACGCGCTGGTCGTGGCGCGCGGTACAAAACAACAGGGCAATATCGCATGGATCTGTCCTGTCTGACATGGCGACCGCCTGTTCGGCCGCATAGATGCCTGCGGCTGTGCTGTCGGGAATATCGCTGTAACCTACGCCTGCTTGCATGAACATTCTCCCGAGAACTAGTAAGGCTTATTGTCGTTGAAGATACGATTGCAAATAGTTTTGAATATATCATAACTGTAATTTTTTGAAAAATATACAACTTATTTGTAACAAATGGCCGTTTGGCAGGTTGACAAATGCGCAAAAGAACAGTCATAATATCACACAGCGGAGTCAGCAGGTGCAATGCCTTAACTTTATAATCTTGCGAGGTAAAAAATGGATCGTTGCGAAGCGCTGCTTGCGGCGCTAAAGGAAAAGGCCATCGACGGCGCAATAGTGCTGTCGGCACCGAATCGGCGCTATTTTTCCGGCTTTTCCGGCTCCAACGCCATGCTCTTCATAGCAAATGAGCAAAGGCTTATAATAACCGATTTTCGATATATGGAGCAGGTTAAGCGGCAGTGTCCGGCGTTTGAACCGCGTATCGTCCGAAGAACCGAAGAGCTTACCGCGCTGGCGAATGCCGTCAAGGATACGCATATCGATTTGAAATCCTGTAGGGGCAGAGCTTGTCTCTGCCCAGAAACCGGGCAAACACAAGGTTTGCCCCTACAGAATTCGTGCATTAATCATCGTATGCGTGATACCATCCGTATAGGCTATGAGTCCGAGAGCGTATCGGTGGAGCTCTATACGCGAATAATAGAGGCGATGCCAAAAGGTATCGAGCTCGTGCCAATCGACGGCGAAATAGCCCGCCTGCGCGCCGTAAAATCGCCCGATGAGCTCGCGAATATCCGAGAGGCCGCGCGTATTGCGGACGCCGTCTTTGCAGAGCTGCCCGGATATTTGCGCCCGGGGATAACCGAGCTCGAGGCCGCGGCCTTTATCGAGTATCGCCTAAAGTTAAACGGCGCGGACGGAACATCATTTCCGCCGATCGTCGCCTCCGGCGAAAACGCCGCCCTACCACACGCGGAGCCGTCTCAAAAAGAATTGAAGGCGGGAGAGCTGGTCGTGATGGACTTTGGCGCGCGCTTAAACGGCTATTGCTCCGATATGACGCGTACCGTCGCGCTAAAGCATGCTTCCGATAGGCAAAAAGAGCTCTACGCGCTAGTGCTCGAAGCTCAAAAGCGCGCTCTGGACGCATTGCGGCCAGGCCTTACGGGGAGTGAAGCCGATGCTTTTGCGCGCGACGTTATCGCGAACGCGGGCTATGGCGAGCAATTCGGCCACGGTTTGGGCCACGGCGTAGGCCTTGAGATACACGAAGCGCCCACGCTCGGCGCGCGATCCGAAGACGTATTGATGCCCGGCATGGTTGTGACAGTCGAGCCGGGTATTTATGTCCCGGGATTTGCCGGCGTTCGTATTGAGAATCTTTGTGCGATAACGGCGCAAGGCGCGCAAAATTTTACTTCATCTATTAAGGATTTTATGATATTATAAGCGATGCGATAAAGAGAATGTATAAAAGGCTACATAACTGGAGGTAAACGATATGGTAATGGCAGGGGATTTTAGGAAAGGCGTTACGGTCGAAATCGACGGGCAAGTCTGGACGATCGTAGACTTCCAACACGTAAAGCCGGGCAAGGGCGCGGCATTTGTGCGCACAAAGATTAAGAACATCATGACCGGCGCGGTGCTCGAGCGCACCTTCAACCCTTCGGATAAGGTGCCCAAGGCGCACGTCGAGCGCAAGGACATGCAATACTTATATAACGACGGCGAGCTATACTACTTTATGGACGTCGAAACGTACGAACAGATCCCTCTGAATCACAATCAAGTCGAAGAGGCGATCAACTTCGTCACGGAAAACATGAACGTCCAAATCAAGTTTTTCAAGGGCGAACCATTCTCCGTCGAGCCGCCAAACTTTGTCGAGCTTGAAATAACCCAAACCGACCCCGGATTTAAAGGCGATACGGCGACCGGCGCGACGAAGCCGGCCACGCTTGAAACGGGCTATGTCGTAAACGTACCGCTGTTTGTGAACCAAAACGACCGTATACGCGTTGATACGCGTACGGGCGAATATATGGAACGCGTTTAGATTAGGTCAGCTTTTAGGTCGCGGGCGATTGATAATCGCCCCTACATTATAGGAGGGAAAAGATGGGATATATCAAGGAAAAGGTCGCGTACGTCAAGGGCTTGGCCGACGGGCTTTCGCTTTCGGAGGCTTCCGCCGAGGGGCGCGTGCTGAAAGCTATGTTGGAAGTACTCGAAGAAATCGCCGATTCCGTTGAAGAAAACGAAGCTGCCTTGGCCGATATGAACGAATGCGTCGAGCGCCTTATCGAAGACAACGAGGCGATAAACGACCTTATGTTCGGCGACGACGACTTCACGTTCGAATGCCCGCATTGCGGCGAAATCACCGAATTTGACGACGAGGATATGGACAGCGATGAGGAATTGATGTGCCCGCATTGCCATAAACCCATCATTCCAGATTTCGACGAAGACGACGACGAGTAAGACAAAACGCATATTTTGTAGGGGCAAACCTTGTGTTTGCCCTTGTTTTTTTTAAAGATATCCTTACTAGGGCTGCTAGCGGCAATGGGAGAACAAAGAGCTTAATCTATTTTCTTTTCAATCGCTTTTCTTATTTAAACTATATAATTGTCAAGATATCACGCGCTCTTTTCCCCGCGCATAGATTATTACGAAATGCTATGATCCGGAGGAACGCTATGGCAACCATATACATATACAATCAGGATACCAACGCAATCGAGCGCTACGAGCTTGGAGACCATGAAACGATGCCATATGTGACAAATCATACGCTGACGGTGCGGGAATTTCGCGGAAGCTCCTGTTCCAACGTGATGTGGACGTCGAAAGCCGCGATGCAAGCCTGGAACGTGACGCGCGACGCGTATGGCCGCCCTATTCCGCTCGGCTTTGCGTTTAAGCGCATTTGGGAGGGCGGGCACGCCGCGCAGTCCCAGCATTATGCGGGCGTTTCGTTCGACGTCGGGCAAAGATTGAGCAACGCCGAGCGTACGAGACTGCGCAATCTTGCCGTCAATACAAGGGTCTGGGTATATGTCGAGCCTGCATATCTCACGCCGACATGGGTACACTTTGACAAACGAAAAAGCCCCCCGGCGTGCTCGTCGGGCGGCTATCCGCTTCTGCGCCAGGGAAGCAAAAGCAACTATGTATTTACTCTACAGGACGCGATAACGACGCTCGGCTATGGCGGCGGCGGGCTGGATGGTATCTTCGGCGCGGGCACGCGAGCGGCCGTAATAAAGTTTCAAAGAGCAAACGCTCTCGCGGCGGACGGCGTCGTTGGCTGCGCGACGTGGACGAAGCTTGCGAAACAGACGCTGGGCATAGGCGCCACGAGCGGAACGGTGCACGCATGCTGGAAATAATCCGGCAAGGAAAAACTTAAACGGGCTTATTCTACCGCCAGCAGCATCAGCTTCGCCCCGCGCTCGGAAAAAGCCGCCATTTCCTTCGCCGTCAGCGCGCGCGATTGCATAAGCGCAAGGTCGTACAGGTGCGCCGCGATCAAATCGGCCTTTTCGGCGTCGCCGATTTCGGAGAGCTTCTGCACGAGCTTATTGTTTGAATTGAGCATAAGCTTGACGTCCGCGTCAAACGGCGTACCCCCGGCCCAGCGCGCGGCGTATTCGCTGAAGCGGCGCGACTGCTCGTCCGTTATAAGCATTGCGGGCAACCCTTCGTTTTTCATCGGCTCCAGCTCGACCTTGAGCTCGTCTTTGCCCGTTGCGCGGCGCAAAATCTCCTCCAGAGGCTCCTTTTTAAGCTCTATACCGTCGCCCTTGAGCGAATCGTTGAGCCCCGCGTCTATACGCGAGAATTTGACGCCGCTCTCTTTTTGTTCCAGCAGCGATAAAAACGGCGCGTCCACCGGCCCGTCCAACACTAGAACGGGTATGCCGGCGTTCGTATAGTTTTGGATATAGAACGCCTGGCGGTCGACGTCGTCGGCGTAGGTGAGCGCATCGCCCGCCTTTTCGCGCGCTTCCGCGAGCGTGAAGTGCTTGCCTTCGGTTTCCTTGAACAATAGCGCGTCCTTGACCATATCGTAGAGCTTATCGTCTCTAAGGCACCCAAACCGTACAAACGGGGCGATATCGTCCCAGTAGCCCTCGTAGGTTTCGCGTTCATTTTTGAACAGTTCGTTTAGCTTGTCCGCGATTTTTTTTGTTATATGTTGCTGTACTTTCTTTACAGTGCCGTCGTTTTGCAGGAAGCTGCGCGAGACGTTAAGCGGCAAGTCCGGACAGTCGATAACGCCCTTGAGCAGCAGTAAAAACTCCGGTATGACCTCTTTGAGGTTGTCCGCGACGAAAACCTGGTTGTTGTATAGCTTGATCTCGCCGTCCATGCCCTCTAGCCGCTGCTTCAGGCGCGGGAAGTAGAGGATGCCTTGCATATTAAACGGATAGTCTACGTTCAGGTGTATCCAAAATAACGGCTCCTCAAACTGGCGGAACACGTCGCGGTAGAAGGACTTGTATTCTTCGTCCGTACAGTCGCGCGGGGGCTTTCGCCAAAGCGGGGACGTATTGTTCAACGGCTGCTTGAAGCGCTCAATATCTTCGTCCTTGGTTTTCCCGTCTTCATAGAGCGTAATGGGATAGGGGAGGAACGCGCAGTATTTCTCTATAACGCCGCGCACGGTAAAGTAGCGCAGAAACTCGGAGTCCTCGTCGTTCAGATGTAGGATTACGTCCGTTCCGCGCTCGGTACGGCCGCCATCCTGCATTTCGTATTCCACGCCGCCGCCGCAGCTCCAGTGCACGGGCTTTGCGCCGTCCTGATAGGAGAGCGTCTCGATTTCAACGAGCTCGCTGACCATAAACGCCGAATAGAACCCCAGGCCGAAATGCCCGATTATATTCGAATCGCCGGATTGCTTGACCTTTTCAAGAAACGCTTCCGCGCCCGAGAACGCGACTTGATTAATGTATTCGCGGACTTCATCATCCGTCATTCCCAGGCCATTATCGGAAAACGTAAGCGTTTTTGCAGCTTCGTCTATTGTAACTCTGACAGAATACGCGTCCTCCGGTTTAGTTTCTCCGGTTAGCGCGAGGCGAGAGTGCTTCGTACAGGCGTCGACGGCGTTGGCGATTAGCTCGCGTATAAAAATGTCTTTGTCGGAATACAGCCATTTCTTAATTATCGGTAAGATGTTTTCGGTATGAATGGACAGGCGGCCCTTTTCCATCTATTCAGACTCCTTCCAAAAAGTTTTACGGAGAAGATTATAGCATAATTACCCGCTTTTGGGACAGCACTTTTTCTTGCGGACAGCATTTTTCGTAAATTACAAACCAACGGCTTATAGTTCTGCCCCAAATATCGGCTGCATTTCTTTTTTCTAGCGGAACCGAATAATCTAAAATGTAAAATGATTGTGGGAGGATTGCGTGTGGTGGAGATAAATTTGGCAAATAGAACGATAAAAGGATTTAGGCGGTTCCAGCTGATGGTGATGGGGATACTCTCTTTGTTGATTGGCCCTGTGTCGCTGTTCGTAACGATGATAATTCATAAACTGCCGTTTTTGAGCTCGATTTCCGAGTCGGCCACCATAGCAAACAAAGTATCCCCGATTTTACCCTATTGTCTTGGCGCGCTGGCGCTGTTTTCTTTGACATACGCATTCAAGCACAGCTACGATATATGGGATAGGATTTGGACCGGAGGCATGTTTACGGGGTTTACCGCCGTAACAATGCAGATGTGCGCCTCTTCGTATATACAAGCCGACCGCGTAGGATTATTGGGGATATCAAAAAGCGCCTCCAATATCATTCATGACGCCGGGGCTATTATCGGCTTTGTATGTATGATTTTGTGGATACTCATAGGATTTCGTCAGTCTGACAGGCCAAAAGCGCAATGGACGGCGCAGAAGCGCAAGCGTAATAGCATCTACACTACGCTGGGCTTTGGTATGCTCGCGTCGCTTCTGCTTTTTGTACTTAAGGGTATGGGGCTTCTAGGCGCAAATTTTCCGGCGGTATTTATAGCGGAGTGTCTTGTGCTAACATGCGGCGGCCTGGCGTGTTTAGTCAAATCCGGTGCGGTGCTGGGTGACAAATAGGGCGAACAACGCTTAAAAAACACGAAAGCCCAAATCCTTAGAGATTTAGGGCTTTTTTAGGCATGGTGACCCATCCGCGACTCGAACGCGGGACACCCTGATTAAAAGTCAGGTGCTCTGCCGACTGAGCTAATGGGTCGCTGGCTGGGGTGGCAGGACTCGAACCTACGAATGCCAGAGTCAAAGTCTGGTGCCTTACCGACTTGGCTACACCCCANNAAAATAGAAAATAGTATATTTGGAGCAGAGCGCAGTAAATGCGTCTAATTCCTAGTTCCTAGTTCCTAATTCCTAGCATGGGGTGGATAATGGGACTCGAACCCACGACATCCAGAGCCACAATCTGGCACTCTAACCAACTGAGCTATATCCACCATATAGTATGGCGCGCCTGAAGGGATTCGAACCCCTGGCCCACGGCTTAGAAGGCCGTTGCTCTATCCGACTGAGCTACAGGCGCGCGGCGTCGCCGACAATATGGAAGTTTAGCATATAAGCGTGACAGTGTCAATCGCTTTTCCTTGCTTCCGGGTGATTTTTATAGTATGATGT
Organism: Christensenella sp. UBA941; assembly: GCA_002293365.1. Classification (GTDB taxonomy): domain Bacteria; phylum Bacillota; class Clostridia; order Christensenellales; family UBA941; genus UBA941. The sequence goes on from DBDD01000107.1 coordinate 12,269, forward strand.
GGTTGGTGGTTATACCACGACATGACAACAAGCCTTTTTTCAAATGAACCACAATTGAAGACAGGAGGTGCTTTCCCATAGCGAATAATCCTTTATCCCCAACGGTTACTCCCGAATCCAGCGGTTTCGTAAAGCTTGGGCATGAAAGCCTTAAAGCGGCGTTCATCAAGCAAATCCAGCACATGATATTCAACGGCGAGCTAAAACCAGGGCAACGCCTACCCGCCGAACGCGACCTCGCCTGCCAAATGGGCGTAAGCCGCAGCCTCGTGAATGTGAGCATTTTGGAGCTCGAAAGTCAAGGGTTTGTGCGCGTTGTACCGCGACAGGGCAGTTTCGTGTGCGATTACCGCCGCGATGGTACCGTCTCTGTCTTTATGGCGCTTATGAACTACGACGCAGACAGGATGGATCCGGCGCTGTTCGAAGGGATGCTTGCGGCCCGTTCGCTCATAGAGTGCGAATGCGCCCGCCTTGCCTGTCAAAACGCGCAGGTCGAGGATCTCTTGCTTATTGCGGCGCAGCTCGGCGTCATGGAGGCGAACCCAATTAACGAAGCTTTTATCAACGCCGCGGTGGAATATCATCATATGCTCACCGTCGCGTCGCAAAACGCCGTCTACTCCATGCTGTTCCGCTCTATTGCGCCGGCTGTGCGCCATTTTACCGCCCTACACTACACCGGGGGTGTAAGCCGTCAGAGGATTTTGGCGCTGCATCGCGGTTTGTTAAACGCGCTGCGCGGCGGCGACGCCCAGAAAGCCGTGGAGGCGGCAAGAGCGCTGCTTTTGCCTGGAGAAACCGCGCTGAAACGAAAAATCAACGATAGAAAAGAAGGGAGATAATCGATGAAAAGCATCATGCGTCCTCTAATCGCTTTCATAATATGCGTTGCCGTTATGATAGCCTCTATGGGTATAGCGTCGGCCATTCAAAGCGATTTCGGAAACGTGGACGTTACGGAGTGGTACTTCGAAACGAACGGCAATGTTATTACCTACAAGCTCTACGTGCCAAAGAGCGCCACCGCCGTCTCGCCCGCGCCAGGCGTTCTGCTGCTGCACGGATATCAGAACGATAAGGAGACCAACGCCGCCTACGCCATAGAGCTTGCCCGCCGCGGCATCGTAGCGCTTAGCATCGACGAGTACGGGCATGGCTCGACATCAATCCCCATGCGTACGCGCGGATATACGCACTATGCCCTAAAGGATCTAAGCACGCGGTTGAACGGCCCGGAGCGCTACCTAACCATGCTTAGCTTCAGCACGCTGGATTTCTTCAACGATGAAATAAGCGACGGCATCGCGGACAGTTCCATGGGCGGCGTTTTCGCCTATTCTATGCTGGGCGCTTTCGATTTTGTGGACGAAGCGCGGCTAGGTGTTACCGGGCACTCCATGGGCACATGGTCGTCCTGGACGGTAGCGGCCCATTATCCGGATCATAAGGCCTTCGTGCTGCAATGCGGCGAGGTCTTCCCAAAGGCGTACTACGATACGAACGCATATAAATTCAACAACGTCTTGCTTTTACAGGCGCGCTACGACGAATTCGAGAATTTTAGAGACTACCGCCCCGCCGTGGTCGACGGCCTTGAGCAAACCCCGCTGCGCTACGCCGACTTTATGAACCAAAGCGCGCCTGTGGAGTGGAATCGCACGTATGGAACGTTTGAGGACGGCAGCGCGCGCCGCATGGAGCTTTTGAACACGAACCACCGCCTCACCACGCACGATAGCCACGCCATCGCTACGGCGTGTACGTGGTTTGCAGAGGCGCTTGGCGTTAGCGCATCCATTGCCCCGGGGAACCAAACCTTCCTTATAAAAGAATGCCTCGTACTGCTAGGCATGCTGGCGGCGCTGGGCTCTACCATGCCTTTGCTGTCCATGCTGCTAAAAACAAAGCTGTTTGCGGGTGTAGCCCAGCCAATGCCTCAAAACGCCGAGCGTATGCTCACAAAAAAGAGCTGGCGCAACAACGTGATCATCACCATACTGCTATCCGGGCTGACATACCCGTTTCTTACACAGCTCGGCCACGGGTTAATCCCCGTTCCGGAGGATATCTTCCGCATGACCATAGGCAACGGCTTCATCACCTGGCTCAGTTTTTTGATGCTGGTCGCGCTAGTTATGCTGCTCGTTTGGTATAAGCGGGGCAACGGAAAAAAGATGGGCGTTACGCTATACGATATGGGTCTTGCCCGCGGTTCAGACGGCGCGAAGGTCAAGTCGGCGGTCATACTAAAATCGCTGCTCTTGGCCGTTATACTCGTGGGCGCGGTTTACATCTTTACTACGCTAAGCGTGCTTGTTTTTAAGCTGGATTTCCGTTTTATATGGCCATTCTTCAAGCCCTTTACCCCCGCGAGGCTTGGTCAATTCTTTGTTTATCTGCCGTTCTATCTTGCGTTTTTCTTCATAAACGGCGGCGCAAAGCTCTACGGCCAGCTGCGCCGCCCGGATAAAAACAGACAGATTTCCATGTGGCTGCGCAGCGCGCTAATCATGCTAGGCGGCGTGCTGCTCATCGTGCTGGTCGAGTATATCCCGTTCTTCGCGGGCATAGGCCCCGGCGCGGACTTGCTGTTTAGCTCCACCTTCGGCGGGCCGTTCATGTCTATCATGATATTGATGATCCCGCTGTTCTTCCTGTTCTTCTTCCTAAGTACCTATTACTATAGAAAAACCGGCATGGTCTATGTGGGTTCAATTTCCGTAGCCATGCTAGCCGCATGGGTCGTTACCGGGGGTTCCGCGTTTTTCTAGGGGAAAGATTATATTATAGGCGTCGGCTCTACTCCTGCCGTCCGGCTACGGCCGCAAGGATGATCGAGCGGTTTTTATCCTCGGCGGGAGCAGAGCGCGACGTAATCACGATCGGAACCTTAGCGCCGCAGACCGTGCCAAATGTTTTTGCCCCGCCTGTACAGGTCAGGCATTTCGCCAAGATATTCCCCGCGACGATATCCGGTACGACGAGCATATCCGGGTCGCCGGCGACAGGGCTATCGTAGCCTTTTATGGCCGCCGATTCCTTGTCCATGCAAAGGTCGTATGATATCGGGCCTTCGACTATACAGTCCGGCAGCTCGCCGTTTAGGTTCATTTCTTTAAGTGCGCGGGCGTCGAGCGTATCCGGCATCTTATCGTTGGCCTTTTCAACGGCCGCGAGGATCGCCACCTTCGGGCGCTCATGTCCCAAAGAACGGAATAGGCGAACGGCGTTTTCCACGATGGCTTTATTTTGCTCAAGCGTGGGATATGTCATCAGCCCGACGTCCGTAACGGCGAATACCTTGTGGTAGTAGGGCGACTCCATCATGGCTACGATCGAGAGCGCGCCTCCACGGCGAATGCCGGTCTCCCGGTTCACGACGGCCTTCATAAGCGCGCCGGTTTCGAGCTTGCCTTTCATAATGCAGTCCAAATCTCCGGCGTGTACTGCCGCGTTTTGATGCTTATGGCAATCCTAACGGGCGCCGCGTTCGTTTTGGTGGCCGGTATCGTCTTTACGGGCCTCTCATACGGTTTCATGCCTCCGATTTCATCAGGCTACGTAGGAAAAGTATTCGGCAGAAAAAACTTCGCTTCGAATTTCAGTATCGCGAATACCTTCCTGATCTTTGCGTCGTTTTCCGGTACTATCGGCGGCTGGCTATTCGGCCTAACAGGAGGCTATTCGGCCATGTTCATATTCCAGCCCCGGCCCTATAATCAGCTTCGCCTCTGTCAATTCCCGCACCTGTTCAATAGTCGCGCCCTCTTGAAGCTCCGTGAGCACAAGCCCCTCCGGCGTGACCTCGATTACGCATAGCTCTGTTACGATCATATTTACTTTGCCGACCGCCGTCGCGGGAAGCGTAATCTTTTTGAGGATTTTCGGCGCGTTGCCCTTTGCCGTGTGCGTCATAGCGACGACGACCTTCTTCGAACCCGTCACCAAGTCCATCGCGCCGCCCATGCCAGGCACCATCTTGCCAGGAATGATGTGGCTTGCGAGGCTGCCGGTTTCGTCAACCTGGAGCGCTCCGAGCACAGTCAAATCCACATGCCCTCCGCGAATGATCGTGAAGCTCATCGCGCTGTCGAAAAAGCACGCGCCGGCGTTCACGCTTACATGCTTGCCGCGACGATAACGATATCCGCAGCGGTCGCCATCATGGGATTGAAGTTTCGCGTCGTGCCCTTGTAAAGAACGCTTCCGTCTTCGTCAACTACGGAGCCGCGCAAAAGCGCCACGTCCGCGCGAGATGAGCTTCTTAACCGCGCCCGCCGCGATAAGCTTGCCGATACCCGTGCCCGGCGTACCCGAATCGTTGGCGATAATAGTCAAATCCTTCACGCCCTTTTCCACGAGCGCATCCATGATGATTTCAGGCGTGCCGTTTGACATGAAGCCGCCGATCATAACGGTCATGCCATCCTTTACAAAATCGGCGGCCTGCTTTGCGTCAATTTGTTTGGCCATATTATATCCCCGTCCTTTCCACTACGATTGCCGTACCCATGCCTCCGCCGATACAGAGCGTAGCAAGCCCTAGGCGGCTGTTCCGGCGGGCCATTTCATACAGCAGCGTCGTCAGTATGCGCGCGCCCGAAGCGCCGATAGGATGCCCGAGAGCGATTGCGCCGCCGTTCACGTTGGTTATCTCGGGCTTTAAGCCCAGCTCGCGCGTTACGGCCAGCGCTTGCGCCGCAAACGCCTCGTTTGCTTCGGCGAGGTCGAGTTCGTTTGCCGTAATCCCCGCCATTTCGAGCGCTTTCAGTGCGGCTGGCACGACGCCAAGGCCCATGACGGAGGGATTCACGCCCGCCGAGCCGTAGCCTTTGATCGTCGCCATAATGGGCAGCTTCATTTCTTCAGCCTTTTCCATTGAGCAGACGATAAGCATCGCTGCGCCGTCGTTGATGCCGGAGGCGTTGCCCGCCGTCACGGCACCGTCCTTTTGGAAGGCGGGGCGCAGCTTTTGGAAGCCCTCGATGGTGGAATTGAAGCGCGGATATTCATCCGTATCGATGATTTTAGGGTCGCCCTTGCGCTGGGGGATTGATACGGGCGCGATTTCGTCCTTGAATTTGCCTGCTTCGATGGCGGCTTGCGCCCTTTGCTGGCTCATGAGCGCGAACGCGTCCTGATCCTCGCGGGAGATATTGCATTGCTTCGCGACGTTTTCCGTCGTGACGCCCATGTGATAGTCGTTGTAGATATCTCGAACTGTATTCTATCTTACAAAAGCGGCGCTAAAATACATGGAACCCGCTAAAACGGGCTCCATTGTAAACATATCTTCGATAGGCGGAGTATTTGGCTCAGCAGGCATCTCCTACTCAGCCGCCAAGTCCGCGATGTTGGGTATGACAAAGAATATTGCTATACAGTTCGCAAACAAAGGTATACGCTGTAACGCCGTGTGCCCCGGCCCTACGCCAACGGAGCTTAATGCGCCGGAAAAAATAGCGACTTTTGACGCGGAATTCGGCCCTCAGTGCCACAAACACATGAATATGAGCTTACCAGAAACCACAGTAGAGGAGCAGGCAAGCGCGATATTATTCTTTGCGTCCGACGAATCAAAGGGCATTACCGGACAGGTGCTTATTGTAGATAACGGCATAACATTGTAGGAAATGGTTTGCGCGCCTATTGTTTCTCGAAGACCATTACGCCGCCTAACTCCGGATCATCCATGATTATCGTGTTGCCGTCTATCGTCATGGAATCCATTCCGCCGTCCGAGCTGATGGCGAGGGAGTTGCCGCGGACAGCATAGGTTCCCGCCGTCTCTTCGCCCGCCAACATTAACCGGCAATCGTCGCCATCGAGAAACTCGAGATAAATTGTGGACGCATCCAAGCCCAGCGCGCTAACCTGATCGGCGGAAAACACGTCTTCACCGATTTGAATTGACTTGAAAACATAAGTGCCCGAGAGCGCCGGGGCGGTATCGCCGCCCCCGCCGCATGCGGTTAGCGCGACTAAGCAAAACGAGAGAATCAACAGGGGTATTAACGTCTTTTTCATGCAATAGCCTCCTACAAGAAATTACAATAAATATACCATATAAATCAATAAAAACGACCAAGCCAAATATAATACGGGCACGCTTGGTCGTTTTTGCGGCATGTTTGGATCGTTTTTTTCAAAATGTTCAAAAGGCAGCGCTGTCCGACAATATTTGCGTCCGGGTATTGTTCTTAGTCAGCCATAGTATTTTTACCTTGCAACACATCAGCAACGAGTATCTCTATAGCCTTTTTAGGCTCTTCAAACAACGGGCTATGCGCGGAATTTTCAAAAGTATAGAACGCTTTCAGCGGAGCCTTGATATTATCATAATAATCCTGTTGTAGAGAATAGCAGACGGTGTAATCGTATGCTCCGCCGAAAAAGTATATGGGTATTTCAATCTCGGAAATTTTCTCAAACGCGTTAAAGGAACGGACGCTCATGGCAACCGGCGTTGTCTGGGCGAACGCCTTGCCGCGCCATATGTTAATACGCTCCATTTGTGTATAAGCGCCGCACCGCAAGCTGGGAAAGAATATACCCGATATAACCGAGCGCATGGCGCGGGTTGTTCCGACGCCTAGTTCGTGCATAGCCGTATCGCGCAGGCCGGACACGAAATATTCCGCAAATGCTTCATCGGAGGCTGCTATCGGAAATTCCTTAAACCGCTTCACCATATTGTTATTGCCGTTCGCCTTGTACTGTTCAAGCATATATTGATAAGCTAGTATTTCAGATTTCCTGGAATCGGAAATCTGCGCCATAGCTATATAGGAATGATACAACTCCGGGTTACGATACGCTGTGTTGATCCCAATATATGTGCCGAACGAGTGCCCCATGAGGTATATCTTATCCTGTTTAAAGCGGCCGCGGAGATAATTCGTCACGCCGACAACATCATCAACATATTGATCCAGCGTCATAGACGCGGAATCCATTCCGCTCTTGTATGAAAGAGAAGTTCCGCGATACTCTAAATAGCAGACTACAAACTTTTCCTCCAAGCCCGTCGGATATTCCTGCTCCAATAGATATTCCGGGATGCCAGGACCGCCGCCCAGCAGAAGCATCACGGGATTACTTTGATCTTTTGCCATTATGAACATACCGAGGGAAGCTCCGTTTATATCCACATATATTTTTTCAGAGATGCTGCCCGCTAAAGCATGACCGCGCTCGTCAAGAAATGGACTCGGTTTCCCGGAACCCGGCGGAAGAATAATAAATATCACGGCAGCGATACAAAGCAAAATTATGGCGGCAATAATCAACATTGTCTTTTTACCTCTTGGGCGCGTAGATTTCGTCATACATCACCTTCTCCTTGCACGGTATATGGCTCTGCAAAAAGCATTCGTTCAAATAACGCGGTAATTTTTCTCACATGCTCCGCCGGAGGCTTAAGCCATCCTTCCATAAGCCGCAAAAAGACCTGTACCCGCATTCTCAGTCCTACAATATCGGTTGCTGGTAATATGTTCGGCTCCGCCAATGCCTTGCCGTATAACACCAAGAGTTCCGCCGTCTGCTGTGGGAACTCCGTGCTGTATAATCCTTGTGAAATCCCCTCTAAGAGAATTGTCTTCATAAGCGGAATATACGCATGGATAAGGCGTTCACGTATGCGGTACGCGGCATATGAATTNNGGAATATACGCATGGATAAGGCGCTCGCGAATACGGTATGCGGTAAAGGAATTGTAGTTGTGTTCCTTTAGGCGGAATAACTTTAGCATAAACTCATTCGGGACCGCTTCGCCTTGAATAAACAGCAGCA